>JAEXKM010000317.1 GCA_023445705.1 Pseudomonadota bacterium | reverse complement strand
TGATCGAGCCTGCAGTCTGCTGAACCCCGCCGTGGAAGGCGCCTGGTCCGGTGACGCGGATGCCAAAGCGGCGCGAACCGGTGGCGAAGGGCCCGTCGAGATCCCCGTCCCCGTCGGAGTCCGTCGTCTCGGTGGTTTCCTTGATGGTGATCGTGCCGGCGTTCTTCACCTCGCCGGTGACCCCGCCGACCGCCAGGATGCCCGCGACGTCGCTGGCGTCCTCGATGGTGATCGCGCCCTCGTTAGTCGCCTTGTTGTTGCTGTTCAGCGTCACGGCCGCGCCGCTGGTCACCTTGATCGAGCCGCCGCTCGCGATCCTCACGTCGTCCGGCGCGCCGCTGGCGGCGATCGCGGTGGCGACCGGCGCGGTGGTCTCGGTCGAGATGACGGTTTCAGCCTGAGCGGCGCTCGCCATGAGGCATATCGGCGAAGCTGCAGCGAGCAGGACGTAACGAAGACGCATAATCACTCCAGACGGGCCTCACGACGTGGCGGCTGCCACAGACCCATGTTATGATGACGACGAGGCGTTATACGTCTCGTATGAACTAGTTTCGTAATTACTGTACACCAGCGGGTCAAGACGCCATAAAAGGGGTGGCGGCGATTTCTGCCGAGTGCCCCTAGGAGTTGAAGAAATGCCAAGAAGCGCGGTCGACCCAGCGCGAGCGGCGGCCACCAAGAGTCTGCGCCAGGAAGCTGGCCGCTGGCTGAAGGCTGGCCGTGAAGCCGCGGGCCTGACTCAAGCCGAACTGGCCGAGCGCGTGGGCCTGCGCTATTACACCTTCGTCTCGCAGGTAGAGAGCGGCCTAGGCCGCGTGCCGATCGAGACCCAAGGCGCCTGGGCGCTAGCAATCGGCCTCGATCCTGCCGAATTCGCCCGCACCTTGTTGCGCTATTATGAGCCGGAACTGCACCGGCTGTTGTTCGGGGACGCCACGGAGGATGCGCAGATCGCGCGCCGCGCTGGCAGGGGCTAGGGACTACCGTCGTAATGGACAACGTCGTTCCGTTCGCACCGCGGCCTAACGCCGGCGGCGGCTGGACCGCCGCTGAACGGGAGCGCCTGTCCGAGCTCGCCGAGCGCCTGTCCGCGAGCGGCGTGAAGGTCGAAGTCGTCTATGGCATGACCGACGAGGGCGATCCTTGGTGCGTCATCAAGGACGACCAGGAAGAGGTCCTGATCCACGTCGCCCGGATCAACGGCAGCTTTGTCATCCACGACGCCTCGGTCGACACCATCCAGCAAGGCGAGACCCTTTGGTCCGCCACCGATCGCCTGCTCGGCGGCGATTGGCGTGACAGCCGCGAGGACGTGGTCGTCTCGCTGAGCGCCCGCCAGGCGCAGACCTTCGTCGCCCTCGTGGTGGCGGCGACCTTCATCCAGCACGCCGACGAGGCCGAGGCCGCAACGCTCACCTCCGACGTCGAACATCAGCCGCAGGCGGAAGCGGCGATGCTGACGAGCGCCGCAGCCGCACAGTCGAGCGCCGAGGAACCGCAACGTCAGGATCTGCTCGCGCCCCAGCAGCACCTTTCGTCCGAGGCCGATAGCGCGGTCACGGCCGCGCCCGCTCCGACCGAAGAGACAGCCGACGCGCCCGCTCCCCCAGCGCTCTCCGAGCCGGAACCGGTCCAGGCGGCGGTGATCGACGACGACCTGACGACGCCTGATTCCGAGATCCAGGACGTCGCTCTCGCCACGGCTCCCGAGCCGCAAGGCTCAAACCTGAAGGGAACCGACGGCGACGACCTCATGGTCGGCAGCGCGGGCGGCGACACCATCCAGGGCGGCGCCGGCGACGACACCCTCCACGGCCTGACCGGCGACGACAGCCTGGCCGGCGGCTCGGGCGCCGACCAGCTCTATGGCGGCGACGGCAACGACACCCTCGACGGCGGGACCGCGCCCGAGGGCCGCTTCGACTTCCTGGACGGCGGCGCGGGCGACGATCAGCTCCACCTCAACGGCGCCACCCTCGCCAAGGGCGGCCAAGGCGCCGACACCTTCATCTTCTCAGGCCATCCCGCGCCCGACGGCCTGATGGGCATGGTGCTCGACTATTCGACCCGTGATGGCGACCGCCTCATGCTCGCGGGCAAGGACGCCAAGGTGGTCTCGCAGCAGGACCAGGCGAACATCTTCGAAGGCCGGCCCGAATTCTCGGCCCAATTCAACATCGCCAAGACCCAGCCGGGCGTGCGCGTGGGCGTCGATCTGGACGGTGACGGCAGAGAAGACGGCTACTTCTTGGTCGGCCGGCCGATGGGCGAAGCCCACCAGGAACTCAAGGTCGCGGTCATCGATTCCGGCTGGACCGACCAAGCCGACCCGCACGCGCTCCTCCAGGCCTTCCATCACCTGGCCGCCGACAACGGCGACTTCCTGGCCTAGAGCAGGCTCCAGGCGAACTTCAGGTCTTCGACGAAGGCCGCATAGGCGTTCGCCTTCGCCTCGGCATCGGGCACGCGCAACAGGAACGAGGGGTGATAGGTCACCACGCCCTGCGCCTGGTCGGCGAGCTGGAAGGCCTGTCCACGGTTCTTGGCGATCGGCACGGCCCTGCCGAACACGCCCTGCGCCGCCGTCGCCCCCAAGGCCACGATCACTTTCGGACGAATGATCCGCCGCTCGGCGTCCAGCCACCACCGGCAGGCCGAGACATGAGCCGCGGTCGGTGTCTGGTGGATCCGCCGCTTGCCGCGCAACTCGTGTCGGAAATGCTTCACCGCGTTGGTCACATAGGTTTCCGCCCTGGGAAGCCCCGCCTCGTCCAGAGCCCGGTCGAACATCTGGCCGGCGGGTCCGACGAAGGGGCGGCCGGCCAAGTCCTCCTGATCGCCAGGCTGCTCGCCGACGAACATCAGCCTCGCCGTCGCGGCCCCTTCTCCTGCCACGCCCCGGGTTGCATCCCGCCAGAGTTCGCACCGCCGGCAGAAGTCGACACCCGCAGCCACCTCCTGCAGGGTCGAGGGGGCTCCTTCCTCGAACGAGGCGTCGCGCGACAGGCGCTGGGCCTGGCGGACTACGCGACGGCTGGGTTCAGAGGCGACTTGGCGGACCATGGCGGTGGTGCGGCTTTCAGCTGATCCGATCAGTTCCGGAATGAGCCGCGCCTCGGGCAGGTTCCTCCAGTACCGCTTGGGCATCTCCTTCTGCATAGCCGAAACTTTCAGCCGCGCCGGGTTGAAGATCGAGGCGTAGTAGGTTCGCCAATAGTCCTCGAGCGTGTCCTCGGAAGGCGCGTCGGCCGGGTTGGCGCCCGCCGTAAATCTCAACTGCGCCTGGTCCCAGTGCGCGCAGATGTCGGGCGTCAGGATCGACCAGTTCATGTTCGCAAAGCGTCGCACGAAGAACGGCGCCGTCCGCTCGGTCACCCGATGCGGCGGCTCAAACCAGGCGACATAGCTCTCGTCCGCGGCGTCCTCGACCAGTCGGAACCGGACGAAGGCCGTCATCTTGTGCGAGGCCAGCGACACCGCCTTCGCCATCGCCCTGGCCTTGGCCATATCCGGGTCCGAGATCAGATGCGGCAGGTCCGGCTCACGGCCCATCCGCCAGAGCAGGCGATAAAGCAGGGCGAAGCGCTCGCCCGAGCGATGCAGAACCACCTCCTGCGCGAGGTCGACAAAACTTCGGGCGACGCTGAACGCTGGCGGCGTCGGTCCGGGCGTGACCGCTTCGTCGGCGAAGAGATCGCCCTCGCCGCCCACCGTCCAGATCACCTCGTCGGGCGGGACACTTCCATCGCGTAGCGCCCGCGCGGCCTGTCGCCATCCTGCGAAATCGATCTCTGACTCCAGCCTGACCACCCGCATCAGAAGAGGTCCAATTGCTCGGACGCCGCCGCAAGGTCGGCGCGATCGGCCAGGGCCGTGGGCCGCCAGTCGTCGACCACGATGAACGGCTTGCACGCCTTCAATCCGCGGGTGAGCCGCTTGACGTCCTCCAGCTTCAGTCGCTTGTGGCGGCGCAGTTCGATCAGCCGGTCCACAGACCGCACCCCCAGGCCCGGCGTGCGCAGCATCTGCTCGCGATCGGCCTTATTCAGGTCGACGGGAAACTGCCCGCGATGGCGCAGAGCCCAGGCCATCTTGGGATCCACGGTTAGGTCCAGGTTCTCTCCGCTCTCGACGATCTCGGTGGCTGCGAAGCCGTAGAACCGCATCAGCCAGTCGGCCTGATAGAGCCTGTGCTCGCGGACCAGAGGCGGCCTCGATGGCGGCAGACGGCGGGTGGTGTCAGGGATCGGGCTATAGGCGGAATAGTAGACCCGCCGCAGATCATAGGCGCCGTATAGCCCGACGCTCCGCGCCAGTATCTCCCCGTCGCTGGCCCCATCGGCGCCGACGATCATCTGGGTGGACTGGCCGGCCGGCGCGAACTTCGGCGGTTTGGCCCGGATCGCTGGCTCGGAGACCTCCTCGATGCCCAGCCGGACGGCGCCCATCGCCTTGCGGATGCTACGCCCGTCCTTTTCGGGCGCCAGGTCCGAGAGGCGTTCCTCCCGTGGCAGCTCGATGTTGATCGACACTCGGTCCGCATAAAGACCCGCCTCGTTCACGAGCGCCGGCGAGGCTTCCGGGATCACCTTCAGATGGATGTAGCCGCGAAAGTCGTGCTCCAGGCGCAGCGAGCGCGCCACCCGCACCATCTCCTCCATCGTGTAGTCCGGCCCGCGGATGATCCCGGAAGAGAGGAACAAACCCTCGATGTAGTTGCGCTTGTAGAAACCCAGGGTGAGATCGACCACCTCCTCCACCCGGAACCGCGCCCGCGGCGTGTTCGAACTGACCCGGTTCACGCAGTAGGCGCAGTCGTAGACGCAATAGTTGGTCAGCAGGATCTTCAGCAGACTGATGCAGCGTCCATCGGGCGCATAGGCATGGCAGATGCCCATGCCCTCGGTCGATCCCACGCCCTTTCCTCCGACCGAGTCCCGCGGTTTGGCGCCCGACGAGGCGCAAGAGGCGTCGTACTTCGCCGCGTCGGACAGGATCGCCAGTTTCTGCTTTAGGCTCAGGGTCGCCATGAGCCGATTATAGTTCTTCTTTTGTTCTCGTCCAGCCGGGCTCGACGACGCCATGAAAGCGGTTGTAGCGTGGCGCCGATGGAGCTCATCGACCCCTTCGCCCAGGCCAGTCCGCGTTTCGCCACTCGCCTGAAGAACGGCGAGCCCCATCAGGTGTTCTCAGGCTTCCTGTTCCACGTCGAGGGCGACCGTTACATCGTGCTCACGGCGCTGCACTGCCTGCTGCGGCCCAACATGCCGTACTTCAGGCATCGCGGGACGGAGGACACATGGGCGGGCACCTTCGGCCACGACCTCGACTGCGAGGCGCTGGGCCTCAGCGTCCCGCTCTACGACGGCGAGCGGCCGCGCTTTCGCTGGCACACCGATCCGCAAAACGCGTCTCTCGACATAGCCGCCGTTCCGGTGCGCCTGCCGACGCGGCCGCAGGCGATCAACTGGCAGGGACGCTTCGGCGACTACGACGTGGTCGCCGAAGGCCTGCCGCTCACCACCGGCTCGGCCGGGCTGATCTACGGCTTTCCCGGCGGGGCCGCGATCCTCGGCTCGGCGCCGATCGCCCGTGGCTTCACCCTGGCCAGCGACTATCGCCTCAACCCCTTCGCCTTTCACGTGGATGGGATCGGCGGCGCGGGCTGCTCGGGCGGGCCGGTAGCGCTGCGGGCCGAGCGCGGCGACCGCACTCTGCTGCAGTGGATCGGCATCTATGTCGCGACCCACGACGCCGAACGCATGGGGCGCTGCATCCCCCTCGCGCCGATCCAGGAGGTGATCCAGCCCATGGCCGCCGAACCGAGGTTGTGGTCCTAGATCGCGAAAATGGGAGTTGCAGATCGGCCCAGCTTGGCGTCCGCTCACCGTCGAGGTTTGCGGAGGTTGGCTGAGCATGGCGACGACGTTCAAACTCAATGGTCGTGAGGTCACCGTCAAAGGGCCGGACGACTCGCCCCTTCTGTGGGCCATACGCGACGAGATCGGCCTAACCGGCACCAAGTTCGGCTGCGGCATCGGCGCTTGCGGCGCCTGCACCGTGCATCTCGACGGGGAGGCTATCCGCTCCTGCGTGACCCCGGTCAGCTCCATCGCCGGGCAATCGGTCACCACCATCGAAGGGCTGTCGGCCAAAGGCGACCACCCCCTCCAGATCGCCTGGGTCCAGGCGCAGGCGCCCCAGTGCGGTTACTGCCAGTCGGGCCAGATCATGCAGGCCGCCGCGCTGCTGAAGACCACGCCCAATCCCAGCGACGCCCAGATCGCCGACGCCATGAACGGCAACCTGTGCCGCTGCATGTCCTATCCGCGGATCAAGAAGGCCATCAAGCTGGCCGCCTCGAGCCAGGGAGCCCGGGCATGAACGCGATATCGGTTCCGGGCGCCTCGCGCCGCGGCTTCCTCGCCTCCATAGCCGCCGCCGGCGCCGTCCTTAGCTTCGGCGTCCGTCCGGCCGAGGCCGCGGCGGGCGATTACGAGCCGACCATCTGGTACAGCATCGGCCGCGACGGGATCGTCACCGTCAATGTCATCCGGGCCGAGATGGGCCAGCATGTCGGCACCGCCCTGGCGCGGATCGTCGCCGACGAACTGGAAGCCGACTGGTCCAAGGTTCGCATCAACCACGTCGATTCCGCCGCCAAGTGGGGGCTGATGGTCACCGGCGGCAGCTGGTCGGTCTGGCAGAGCTATCCGCTGATGAGCCAAGCCGGCGCCGCTGGCCGCATGGTGCTGATCGAAGAGGGCGCCCGGCTGATGGGCGTCGATCCCAAGGCCTGCACCGCCCGCAACGGCGTCGTCTCCGGCGGCGGCAAGTCGATCGCCTATGGCGATATCGTCGCCAAGGGCGACCTCAAGCGCACGTTCACCGCCGAGGAGCTCGCCAAGGTCCCCGTGAAGAAGGCGGCCGATCGAAGGCTTGTGGGCAAGGCCTCCGGCCAGCTCGACATTCCGGCCAAGACCGATGGCTCGGGCAAGTACGGCATCGATGCCGTGGCTGAGGGCATGGTCTACGCCCGGCCCAAAATTCCACCGACCCGCAATGAGTCCAAGGTCGTCTCCATCGACGACAGCGCCGCCAAGGCAGTCCCGGGCTATCAGCGCAGCATCGCCCTGGACGACCCGTCGAACACCGTCCCCGGCTGGGTCATGGTGATCGCCGACAGCTTCGTGGCCGCCGACGCGGCCAGCGAACTGGTCAAGGTCGAGTGGTCCTCCGGCGACACTGCCAAGCCCTCGGAAGCCGACATCCAGAAGCGCGCCGCCGAGTTGATCGCCGATCCTAAGGCCGGCTCCCTCGTCGTCGAGGATCCCGGCGTCGACGCCGCGTTCGCCGGAGCCAAGTCCAAACTCCAGCAGACCTACACGACCGCCAGCGCCCTTCACTTCCAGCTCGAGCCGGTGAACGCCCTGGCGATGCAGAAGGACGGGATCTGGGAGATCCACACCGGCAACCAATGGCAGTCTCTGGTCCTGCCCTGGCTCGCCAAGGCGCTCGCCGTTCCAGAGGACAAGGTCGTGCTCAAGACCTACCTGCTGGGCGGCGGGTTCGGCCGCCGGCTGAACGGCGACTATGCCGTGCCTGCGGCCCTCGCCGCCAAGGCGCTCGGGCGGCCCGTGAAGATGGTCTGCGCGCGCGCCGACGACATCCGCTTCGACTCGTTCCGCTCGCCGTCGGTCCAGGTGGTGAAGATGGCCTTCGGCGAGGGCGGCCGCGTGCTCGGCATGGACCACGCCGCCTGCGCCGGCTGGCCGACCCAGATCATGGCGCCGTTCTTCATGCCCAAAGGCGCCAACGAAGTTCCCTACGACCCCTTCGCCATCAGCGGAGCCAATCACTGGTACACGGTCGGGGCCCAGAGGGTCCGGGCGGTGCCCAACGACCTCGCCAACCGCGCCTTCCGCCCTGGCTGGCTACGCTCGGTCGGCCCGGGTTGGACCAACTGGGCGGTGGAATCCTTCATGGACGAAGCAGCTCTGGCGGCGGGCAAGGATCCCCTTGCCTTCCGCCTGGCCCTGCTCGACGGCGCCGGGCGCAATGCCGGCTCCGGGCCTAACGCCGTGGGAGGAGCGCGACGACAGGCCGCAGTCCTCAAGCGCGTGGCGGAAAAGGCCGGCTGGGGCCAATCCCTGCCCAAGGGAACCGGCCTCGGCATCGCCACCACATTCGGCCAGGAACGCGATATGCCGACCTGGGTCGCCTGCGCTGCTCGGGTCTCGGTCGACACCGCCAGCGGGGCGGTGAAGGTCGAAAAACTGACCCTCGTCACCGACGCCGGGATCATCGTCTCGCCCGAAGGCGCGATGGCGCAAACCGAAGGCGCAGCCCTTTGGGGCCTTAGCCTTGCGCTGTTCGAGGGCACAGAGTTCGAGAACGGCGCGCCGCGCGACACCAACCTCGACGGCTACACCCCGCTGCGCATGGCCGACGTGCCCGACCTCGATATCGAGTTCATGCAGAGCGACGAAGCGCCGGTCGGCTTGGGCGAGCCGGCGACCACCGTCGTGGCCCCGGCGATCGGCAACGCGATCTTCCGCGCCTGCGGCGCACGATTGCGGCATTTGCCCATACGGGCGGACGCCGTACTGGCGGCGATGAAAAAGGCTTAATCCCTTCCCCTGTAAGGGGCCTCCAACGCCGTGGATGTCCACGGACCAAATACGTGCGCCCGGCTGTTCGGGCGCATCACTCTGTTGGGGGTCCCCTTTGGAAGTATCTCGTCTCGTGCTCGCCGCCGGTCTCGCCGCGGCGCTCCATCCCGCAGGCGCCTTTGCCGAGGAGGCGAGCCATGTGGAGGAGTTGGTTGTCACCGGTGAGAAGACCCAGCGCAGCCTGCAGGACACGGTCACCAGCGTCGCCGTCATCACGGCCCGCCGGATCGAAGAAGAAAATATCCAGCGGTTCTCTGAGATCACCAACCGCACGGCCAACGTGGCCGAAAGCTGGGGCGGCGCCGGCTTCACGATCCGCGGCATCAGCAATCGCGGTGTCTCCGGCGGCGGCGCCGGCGGCGTGGTCACGGTCTATGTCGACGGCGCGCCCATTCCCGACGACGCCCTGAGCAACGGCCCGCTCGACACCTGGGACGTCGCCCAGGTCGAAATCCTCCGCGGCCCGCAATAGACCCTGCAAGGCCGCAACTCCCTGGCCGGCGCGGTGATCATCCGCACGCAGGATCCGACCTGGACCTGGTCCGGCCGCGCCCAGGCCCTAATCTCCGACGAGAATGAGCAGACCTTCTCGATCGCCGGCGGCGGTCCGATCGTCGCCGACCAGTTGGCCTTCCGGCTCGCCTACCAGGACCGCGACGCCGACGGCTTTATCCGCAACACCACCCTCAACCGGCAGGAAGACCCGACCCGCGCCAAAACCCTGCGCGGCAAGCTGCTCTTCACGCCCTCGGAGCTGCCCGGCCTGACGGTGCGCGCAGGCGTCACCCATGACGAGCACAAGGGCGGCTATCTCTACACCTACGCCCGCACCGACACCCCCGACGCCGCCAAGAACCGCGTGTCGCTGGGCGACTTCCCGACCGACGCCGACAACACCACCGACCTGATCAGCGTCACGGCGGACTACAAGTTCGACAACAACTTCACGCTGTCCTCGGCCACCGCCTGGAGCAAGGTCGACAGCCTGATGCGCTTCGACGCGGACGGCACGGCCCAGCCGCTGGAATTCGGTACGATCGACCAGACCGACCAGAGCTTCACCCAGGAACTGCGTCTGGCCTATGACGGCGAGCGTCTCTCCGGCTTGGTCGGCGTCTACTACGCCGATCGCGACCGCGACTACGGCCTGACCAGCCACACCAACGTCCCGACCCCGCACAACACCATCGTCGCCCAACTGATGGGCCTGGGCGTCGGCGCGGCTCAGGCCAACGCCATCGCGACCACCTATGTCGCGGCCCTGCCGGCCGTGGGCATCGACTTCGACGGCGTCGCCCCCGACGAGGTCAAGACCGCCGCGATCTTCGCCGACGGCCGCTACCAGCTGACGCAGCAGCTCTCGATCCTCGCCGGCTTCCGCTATGACCACGAGAAGTTCACCCAGAGCGTGGACCAGACCGCGGTCTTCTCCGGAACCTATCCGAACCCGGCCGCCTTCGGGCCGCTGGCCCCGGTCATCGCCGGTGTGAACCAGGCCGTCGCCATGTACGTGGCCCAGGCCAACGCCACCGTCGCCCCGGCCTCACGCAAGTTCGACGCCTTCCTGCCCAAGCTCGGTGTGAAGTACGACTTCAACAGCGACGCCTCGCTGAGCTTCGTCGTGCAGCGCGGCTACCGCTCCGGCGGCTCCTCGATCAATGTGGCCCGTTCGGACGTCGTCGCCTACGATCCGGAGTATACTTGGAACTACGAACTGGCCCTGCGCACGGCCTGGCTCGACAACAGCCTGACCGTCAACGCCAACGCCTACTATGTCGACTGGAAGGACCAGCAGGTCTCGGTCAACCTCGGCGGCAGCCTCTATGACTACCAGACCGAGAACGCCGGCAAGTCGCACCTCTACGGCTTCGAGCTTGAGAGCGCCTACCGGCCCAGCGCCGCCTGGGACATCTACGGTTCGGTGGGCTACAGCCGCACCGAGTTCGACGACTTCCAGGTCGCCGACGGCTCGACCAGCGTCGACCTCTCGGGCTCGGAGTTCGCCTTCGCGCCCCGTTGGACGGTCGCCATCGGCGGCAACTATCGTTGGTCCAACGGCCTGGCCCTGAACCTCAACGCCAGCTACCGCAGCGACATGTTCGGCGCGACCGGCGTCACCCAGGGACAAGGCCGCATCGACGAGCGCACGCTGGTCAACGGCAAGTTCGGCTACAACGCCGCGCACTGGTCGCTGTCGGCCTTCGCCAACAACATCTTCGACGAGACCTACATCCAGTATCAGGACGTCGCCCGTAACCGCGCCATCTACGGCGCTCCGCGGGTGATCGGCGCGATCCTCGAAACCCGCTGGTAAAAGACCTGGCGCCGCTGAGAAAGCTTCCCCGGCGGCGCCAGACTCTGATACGAGGGACGGCATTAAATTAAGCCGTTTAAATTAGGGAGTCGCCCGCGCGACCCTTTGCGAGCCGCGCGCGGGCGGTACGCTGTTGGAAGCACAAATTAAGAAGGACGACGCGGACATTTCCGCGTCCGATACCGACGTGCCAGAACCCAGCCTGGCCGAAAAGGAAGCCGCCTACGAGCGGTTCGTCTGGGACAACCTGAAACGCAACTACATCGGCAACTACCTGCACGGCATGCTCGGCATGACGGGCTTCCGTCTGGTCAACGCGCCGACCTTCCTGCCCGCCTACCTCCACATGATCTCCGGATCGAACACCATCGTCGGGCTGGGCCTGGCGCTGCAGCAGGTCGGCAGCATCGTCTCGCCCGTCGTCGGCGCGACCCAGATCGAACACCGGACCAAGGTCATGCCGGCCGCCGTCTGGATGGGCGGCCTGGCGCGGGTGCAGATCGTCGGCATGGCGCTGGCCGGCTGGTTCATGTCCGGCCAGCCGCTGGTCATAGCCATGCTGCTTTTCATGTTCCTGTTCGGCCTCTTCATGGGTGCCCAACGGGTGGTGTTCGGCCTGCTGATGGCCAAGGTGATCCCGCTCAGCCGGCGGGGCCGCCTCCAGGCCTGGCGTAACGCGACAGGGGGGCTCATAGCCGCGGTCCTGGCCTGGGCCGCAGGGAAATACCTCATCGCCGGCAACGTCTTCGGGAACGGCTACGCCACCACCTTCGCCCTCGCCGCCTTGCTGACCAGCGCTGGCCTCTGGGCGCTGCAGATACTGCTGCGGGAACCGGAACCGCCGAACCTTCCTAAGGCCGCGCGCTTCCGCGACCGGGTGAAGGACTTCCCGCGCCTCATCATGTCGGACAAGGGCTATGCTTGGTTCCTGGTGGTCCAGATGGTCGCGACGGCCAGCCGGATCGCGACGCCCTTCTACATCATCTACGTCTCGTCCACGATGTCGCTGGACGGCAAGACGCTGGGTCTGCTCAGCCTTGCTTACCTCGGCGCCGACACGATCTCCAACCTGGTCTGGGGCTATCTCGGCGACAAGACCGGCTTCCGTCTGGTGCTGATCTTCTCCCTGGCCGGCTGGGCCGCAGCGACCACGCTGCTGATGCTCAACCATGCCCCGTGGGCGATCTTCCTGTCCTTCTTCGGGCTGGGCGCGGCGCAGTCGGGGTACATGATGGCGGCGCAGACCATGATCCTCGAGTTCGGTTCGCGGGCGGAGATGCCGATGCGCATCGCCATCTCCTCGACCGCCGAGGGCATCATGGCCTCGCTTGGCCCGCTGGTCGGCGGCCTGATGGCCGACCATCTGGGCTTCAACGTGGTGTTCGGCACGTCGCTGGGCTTCCTGGTCGTGGGTCTGCTGATCCTCCTCACAGTGGTGAAGGAACCGCGCACAGCGAAGATGGCGTCTCTCTGAGGTCGTGCTAGATCGTTCTGCATGAAGCCTGAGAAGGAGCCCGAGGTCATCGACCTCGCCCAACGTCGAAAGGCGCTCCAGGCTCGCGAGGCGGCCGCCAAGGCCGCCCGCGAGAAGACCGAGCGCCAGGCCCGCACCGGCGGGTCGGTTATTGGCGGGCGCAAGCACGCCGGCTGGATCTTGCTGGCCGTCGCCCTGGCGCTGCTGGCGATCTATCTGGCGCCCGCTTTTCTCTGATTGCGTGTCACAGCCCGGGGGTCTGGGCCGTCCTGTGTTCAAGAGCCACACACAGGAAAAGGACCTCCCCATGTCGCCTCGCCTCAACCCCTACGCAGCCGCCCCGGAGATGATCGCGGCCATGACCGCGCTCGAAAAGGCGGTCGTCTCGTCGGGCCTGAAACACAGCCTGATCGAGCTGGTGAAGACTCGCGCATCCCAGATCAACGGCTGCGCCTTCTGCATCCACATGCACACCCAGGACGCCCGCGCTTCCGGCGAGACCGAGGAGCGGCTCTACATGCTCGCGGCCTGGTGGGAGACCTCGGTCTTCACCCCGCGCGAGAAGGCGGCCCTCACCTGGACCGACTCCTTGACCCTGATCGCCCAGACCCGCGCGCCTGACGCGGATTACGAGGCCATGCGCGAACACTTCGACGAGGCCGAGGCCGTGAAGCTCACCATGCTGATCGGGGCCATCAATGTCTGGAACCGCCTGGCGGTCGGCTTCCGCTCCAAGCACCCCAGCAAGTGGAAGGCCGAGAAGGTCGCGGCCTAGGCCGCCAGCTTCTCCGCCACGGCCTGGGCGATACGCGCCTTGGCCATTTCGTTGGCCACCTCATGGCTCGGCCGCCCCTCGGTGAGGGCGCGGTCGAGCACTTCCTCAAGCGTCTGGGTCAGCCTGACCAGCTTGGCGTCGACCCAGGTGGGATCGAAGGCCTCGCCCAACTCCAGCGCGCGGATCTCACCCGCCACGTTGATGATGCCGCCGCCGTTGATCACGTAGTCCGGCGCGTACAGCACGCCCTTCTCGAACAGGGCCCGCCCGATGGCCGGATCGGCCAATTGATTGTTCGCCCCGCCGGCCACCACCCTCGCCCGCAGACGCGGCAGGGTGCTTTCGTTGATCGCCCCGCCCAGCGCGCAGGGCGCAAAAACGTCGGCCTCGGCGTCGAAGATGGCGCCCGGCGCCACGACCTGGGCGCCCGTGCGCTCGGCCACCGCCGCCAGCGCCACTTCGTTGACGTCGGTCAGGATCAGCTTGGCGCCCGCGGCGTGCAGCTTCTCGGCCAGATAAGCGCCCACGTGGCCGACCCCCTGGATCGCGACGGTCACGCCGTCGAGGTCGCGCTTCAACGCCCGGCGCACGGCCAGCCGCACGCCGCGGAATACGCCCTCGGCCGTCACCGGACTGGGATCGCCCGACGCCGCTGGATGCCCCTCTAGTCCAGCCACGAAACGCGTCTGCTTGCGGGCGTTGGCCAGGTCGGCGGGCGAGACGCCCACGTCCTCCGCCGTCCAATAGCGCCCGCCCAGGGCGTCCACCGCCCGCCCGAAAGCTTCGAACAGAGCCGGCGTCTTCATGGTGCGGGAGTCGCCGATGATCACCGCCTTGCCGCCGCCCAACTCCAGGTCGGCCATGGCGTTCTTGTAGGACATCGCCCGCGACAGCCGCAGGGCGTCGTCCAGGGCGGCCGCAGCGTCGACATAGGGCCACATACGACAACCGCCGGCGGCCGGACCGCGCGCCGTCGAGTGGACAGCAATGATGGTCTTGAGGCCGGTTTTTTCATCGAAAAACGAATGAACGCCTTCATGTCCTTCGAATGCCGGGGAATCGAACAAGGTCATGCTGCAACCACCGCTATAAACCGGAATGACTTGCCGACGGCTTACGCCTCGGGAACTCCGTTCACAAGCCCGCTTTCGCCTTGTCGGTGGCCTCTGCGGTGACCGGCGCATTGCGTTTCATAGGCGCCGCCGGGATTGGCGGCGCGCCCGAGGGCAGCGGCGCGCTGGGGTTCAGGATGAACGAGAGCAGGTCCTCCCAGACCACCGGCCCCTGCAAGTCCCGCGTCATCAAATGCCAGCCCTTCGCGTAGTAGGCGGACTTGTCGCCGGCCTTTAGCCGCGCGGCCGCTTCGAACGCCGGCTCCTCGGGAATGATCTGGTCGTTGGCGCCGTAGATATAGAGGATCGGGACCTTCACCTCGCCGACCGAGCGCCAGGCCCGCTCCATCATGCTGACCAGCCCGTAGAGCGCATCCGATCGCGCGCCCCAGGTCATGAGCGGGTCCTTGCCCATGGCGATCAGTTCTTCGATGTTGTCGGTCGGCTTCACTCGTCGGGTCAGCCAGCGCGGCGGCGTATAGACGTGACTGCCGGTGAAACGGGCGGTCGCCCACAGCATCGTCTTGTAGGGCAGGGGCAGGTTGGACCAGCCCCAGACAGCCGGCGACATCAGCATCAGCCGGTCCGCGGCCGGCGGCCTGTCCGAAGCGAAGGCCTGGATGGCGACCGCGCCGCCCATGCTCTCGCCGGCGACGACCACGGGAACGCCGGGATGCTTGGCTCGCGCCAGGGCGGTCAGCGTCCGCAGGTCCTCGACCATCAGGTCGTCGCCAGCCCAGATGCCTCGTCCGGGCGAGCGGCCGAACCCGCGCTGGTCGTAGGCGTAGGTCGTCACCCCGTGCTCGGCCCAATAGGGCGCGGCCATGTGGAAGGCGTTGGCGTAGTCGTTCATGCCATGGACCGCGACCACCACCGCGGCCGGCTCGCCCTGCGCCTGCCAGCTCGTCAGGCCCAAACGCGCGCCATCGAACGACACGAAGCTTTCCGCCTCAATGCGCGGTCCCTGGAAGCCCGTCGGCGGCGCGCCCGCCTGTTGGACCATCAGCGGCGTGCACGCGCTCAGCATCACGGCGGCGGATATGGCGGCCAAGCGTCTCACGACCCCAGAATGCCTTTCACCCTGTCGCGAAGATAGGGGGTGACCTCCGCCTCGAACCACGGATTGCGCTTCAGCCAACCTGTGTTGCGCCAGGATGGGTGCGGCATGGGCAGGAAGGCCGGCGCGTAGTCGCGCCAGGCGCGGACCGTCTCGGTCATGTTGTCCTTGGCCTGCTCGCCCAACGCCCAGGCCTGGGCGTACCCCCCGACCAGCAGGGTCAACTCGACCTTCGGCAACTGGGCGAGCAGCTTAGCCCGCCACAGCTCTGCGCAACGCTGAGGCGGCGGGAAATCCCCGCCTTTCGGATTGGTGCCCGGAAAGCAGAAGGCCATGGCCGCCACGCCGATCTCCGGCCGCCCGTAAAAGGCTTCGTGGTCGACGCCCATCCAGCCCCGCAGCCGATCGCCCGACGCGTCCGTGAATGGGGCGCCGCTCTCATGGACCCGCCGCCCCGGCGCCTGACCGCAGATGAGCAGCCGCGTTTGCGGGCCGACCATCACGACCGGTCGGGGCTCGTGCGGCAGTTCCGCGGCGCAGGCTCGGCACGCGGCGATATCGGAGAGCAAAGCCTCTAGGCTCATCCCTCCGATATGGCTTCCCTACCCCTGCTCGTCCACCTTCGGAGCCAGCGGCAATTCTTCGCCCTCCAGCGGTAGGCGCAGGCGATAGACGCCCTTGAACTTCTCAGGATCAGCCGGCTTGCCGTGCCGGGTGATCACGATCCGTCCCTGCCGTGCCAGGCCGCGGGCGGTGGAACGCACGTGGCCGGTGAGGCGACGCCAGTTCTCATTGTCGGCGGCTCGCGCCACCTCTTCGGACGAGGCCGACTTGCCCGGCGCCAGCCGGCCCAGCACGTCCAGGATCACCGCTTCCATATCGACGGCCACGATCAGCCTCCACGCTTGAGGGTTTCGCGGGCGATGACCACCTGCTGGATCTGGCTGGTGCCTTCGTAGATCCGGAAGATGCGCACGTCGCGGTAGAAACGCTCGATGCCGTGGTCGGCCACGTATCCAGCGCCGCCGAAGATCTGCACGGCCCGGTCCGCCACCCGGCCGACCATCTCCGAAGCGAAGTACTTGGCCGCCGCGGCCTCCATCGTGACGCTCTGGCCGGCGTCGCGCTTGCGGGCCGTCTCCATGGTCATGGCCTTGGCCACCAGCGCCTCGGTCTTGGAGTCGGCGATCATCCCCTGGATGAGCTGGAAGCTCGAGATCGGCTGGCCGAACTGCTTGCGCTCGGTGGCGTAGGCGACGCAGTTGGCAAGCAGCCGCTCCGCCACTCCGATGCAGACGGCCGAGATGTGCAGTCGGCCGCGGT
The DNA here is from genome assembly GCA_023445705.1 of Pseudomonadota bacterium. GTDB lineage: Bacteria > Pseudomonadota > Alphaproteobacteria > Caulobacterales > Caulobacteraceae > Phenylobacterium. The sequence continues at coordinate 7,391 of JAEXKM010000317.1, read as the reverse complement.
CCAGCACCTGCATGGCGACCTTGAAGCCTTCGCCCTCGGCGCCCAGTCGGTTGTCCGCCGGCACACGGACATTGTCGAAGATCACGTCGCAGATGTGCGCGCCCTGCTGGCCCATCTTCTTTTCGGGCTTGCCCACCGACAGGCCCGGCAGATTGCGTTCGACCAGGAAGGCCGAGACCCCGCCGCCGCCAGGCTTGGACGGATCGGTCCGCGCCATCACCGTAAAGAGGTCGGCCTTGTTGGCGTTGGTGATGAAGCGCTTGGAGCCGTTCAGCACATAGTGGTCGCCATCACGCACGGCCCGCGTCTGCACATTGGCGCTGTCCGAACCGGCCTCCGGCTCGGTGAGGGCGAACGAGGTGATGATCTCGCCCGAGGCGATCCCCGGCAGGTACTTGGCCTTCTGGGCCTCCGTCCCGAACATCACCAGCCCCTGGCTGCCGATGCCGACATTGGTGCCGAAGGCCGAGCGGAACGCCGGGCTGGTGCGGCCCAGTTCGACGCCGACCAGGCACTCGTCCTCCATCGACAGGTCCAGCCCGCCGAAAGCCTCGGGGATCGACAGCCCGAAGAGGCCCAGCCCCTTCATCTCGTCGATCACGTCCTGCGGGATCGCATCGTCCTCGGCGACCTTCGCCTCCAGCGGACGCAGGCGTTCGGTGACGAACCGGCGCACCGTGTCGATAAGCTGTTCGCGGGTTTCGAGGTCGAGGGCCATGAAGAGTCTCAGTTAGTTGCAGGTGGGCTAGTCGCAGGTGGGAGTGTCCGCCGCGGGCGGGGCGAACTTCTGGATGGTCACGGCCACGACCGGGTCGGGCCAGGTTTCGACGTTCGTGCCTCCGGCCGGCACGACGCACACTGAGGTCATACGTCGCATGAGCTGTCCTTGGCGGACGGCGGCGATCTCGGTCTCGAAGGCGACCGGCACGGCCAAACCGTTCCAGACCTTCATGATGGACTGACGCTTCTGCGGGGAAGCGTCCAGGGCGAACGCCATCCGGTTCGCCCCGACCCCCTTGTAGGTCTCGGCGCCATCGGGCAGGGCCAGGCCGAGACGCCCGGTCTCGACATCCGCCAGCACCGGCTCCCCGCCCTGCGCCAGCCGGATGATCGCCCGCTGCTGCAGCATGACCTGGACCTTGCCGTTCTCGACCTTGGTCTCGGGGTCGAGGCCCGCCGCGGCCAGCGCATCGACCATGTCGTCCGAGCGCTTTGCGGCGGGCTCCTGCGCTTGCGCGGCGCCCGCCAGGCTCAGGGCCAGGACTGCGATCGTGGCCCGGCGCATCAGGCGCGCGCCAAAGCCAGGGCCGAACCCTGCCCCACGCCGACGCACATGGTGGCCAGCGCCTGCTCTCCGCCATTCAGCTTGAGCGTACGCGCCGCCGTCAGGGCGATCCGCGCGCCCGAAGCGCCGAGCGGGTGGCCGATGGCGATCGCCCCGCCGTGGGCGTTCACATGAGCCGCGTCGTCGGCCAGCCCCCAGGCGCGGGTGCAGGCCAGGGCCTGGGCCGCGAAGGCCTCGTTCAGTTCGATGACGTCGAAGTCGCCGACCTTCACGCCCAGGCGCGCCGTCAGCTTTTCCACCGCCGGGATCGGGCCCACGCCCATGATGCGCGGCGCAACGCCGCCGGCCGCGCCGCCCTGGATACGGGCCAGCGGCTCCAGGCCCAGTTTCTCGACCATCTCGGCCGAGGCCAGCAGCAGCGCCGCTGCGCCGTCATTGACGCCGGAGGCGTTGCCGGCCGTGACCGTGCCGTCTTCGCGAACGATCGGCTTTAGCGCCTTCAGCGCGTCCAGCGTGGTGTCCGGCCGCGGATGCTCGTCCTGGGCCACCACCGTCTCGCCCTTGCGATCCTTGATGGTCACCGGCGCGATCTCGCCTTCGAAGAAGCCGGCCGCGCGGGCCGCGCCGACCCGCGCCTGGCTGCGCTGGGCGAAGGCGTCTTGGTCTTCACGTTTGATCTGGTAGTCGGCCGCCACGTTCTCCGCCGTCTCCGGCATGGCGTCGACGCCGTATTGCTTCTTCAGCGCCGGGTTCACGAAGCGCCAGCCGATCGTGGTGTCGTAGATCTCCGGGCTGCGCGAAAACGCGGTGTCTGGCTTGGCCATCACGAAGGGCGAGCGGCTCATGCTCTCCACCCCGCCGGCGACGATCAGGTCCGCGTCGCCCGACGCGATGGCGCGGGCGCCGGCGATCACGGCGTCCAGGCCCGAGGCGCAGAGCCGGTTCACCGTCATGCCGGGCACGCTCTCGGGCATCCCCGCCAGCAGCAGCGCCATGCGCGCCACGTTGCGGTTGTCTTCGCCGGCCTGGTTCACGCAGCCGTAGATCACCTCGTCGACCCGCGCCCAGTCGAGCTTGGGATAGGCGGCCATCAGCGCCTTGAGGGGATGTGCGGCCAGGTCGTCGGCGCGCACTTTGGAAAGCGCGCCCGCATAACGGCCGATCGGCGTCCGAAGTCCGCCACACAGATATACAGTCCGGCCTTGCATCCTGGTTTCTCGCCGCCTAGTTCGCTGCTGGTAAGGGCCGCAAACTAGTGTTTGAAGGCGTAACGAGCAAACCCCTTAAGGGGTCGGAGGGGACTCACGGATGGACGGCGGCGAAGAACAGATCGGCGGCTGGAAGCACCAGGTCGTCAAGGACGGCGAATGGGCCGGCTGGGTGCTGTACGGCAACGACCCGTTCGAAGACCACGCGGGTCCCTTCTATTACCGCCTCGACGACGACGGTCGGCCTGTCTGCGCCATGCGGGCGGAGAAGCATCACATGAACGGCGGCGGCTTCATGCACGGCGGCGCCATCATGACCTTCGCCGACTACTGCCTGTTCGTGATCGCGCGCGATGCGCTGCAGGACAGCCGCAGCGTCACCGCCTCCTTCAACGGCGACTTCGTGGGCGCCGTGCCCCAGGGCTCGCTGGTCGAATGCCGCGGCGAGGTCGTGAAGGCCGGCCGCAGCATGGTCTTCGTCCGCGGCCTCATCACCACCGGCGACGAGGCGGTCATGAACTTCTCGGCCATCATCAAGAAGACCCGTCCGAGGACCGTTGGATGAAGCTCGACGCCGAAACGATGAAGAAGCTCGCCCCCTCGGCCGCCATGGTGCTGCTCGCCGGGCCCGTCTTCCTGTTCATGGCCATGAATCTCATCGTCTTCATGGTCATCACCCGCGGCCGGCCTGCGGCCCCTGACGAGGTGGTGAACCTGTCGATGGAGATCGTACTCTGCATCTTCGCCGGCCTGGTCGCCTCCTACGGCGCACGGTCGATCTGGCGAACCCTCAAGAAGTAGCGCGGGCTACATTCCGGCCTTCGCCGCCGGCCGCGCGCGCATGACGTCCATCCAGCGCTGCAGATGCGTCAGGTCCTCAGGGATCTGCAGCTTGATCATGCGCGTGAAGTCGATGCCGATATAGGCGACGATGTCGGCGATGCTCAGGCGTTCGCCCGCCAGCCACGTGCTCTCGGCCAGGCGCCGGTCCAGGACCTTCAGCCCCCGCAGGCCGATCTCCTTGTTGTACTCGCCGACCGGCGGGTTGGGCGCCTCCAGCGCGGCCAAGGCCGGATGGGTGTGGCGCACGCCCAGCATGAAGGGGTTGGCCACCAGCATCTCGGCGCGGCGCAGCCACATCTCGATCACCGCCGCCTCGCGGGCGTCGCTGCCGAACAGGTTCGGGTCGGGATAGACGCTTTCCAGATAGCGGCAGATGGCGATCGACTCTGTGATCGTCGTCCCGCAGTCCATCTCCAGCGCCGGCACGTTGGGAAGGCCGGCCTTGCCCAGATAGTCGGCCTGCTTGTGTTCGCCCTGGATCAGGTTGAGGGCGACGACCTCGATGTCGTCGACGCCCTTCTCGGCCATCACCCAGCGCACTCGGCGCGGATTGGGCGCCATCGGCGTGTCGTAGAGCTTCATCCTCGTCTCCTCCCCGGCGGCCCGGAGCGGTTCGTCGAGGTGACGCCGCTCCTATTGCCCGAACAGTTCCCGCGGCATCGCGCCCACCAGCGCCCCCGTCATGCAGGTGGCGAGGAAGCCGGCCAGCAGCGCCTTCCACACCATTCCGATGATCTCGCTGCGACGCTCGGGCATCAAGACGCCCATGCCCGATACGGTTATCCCGACTGACCCCACGTTAGCGAAGCCGCAGAGCGCATAGGTGAGGATCATCCGCGTGCGCTCGCTCATCTCCGCGGTGGGCGCCGCGCCCAACTGGATGAAGGCGATGAACTCGGTGAGCATCAGCTTCACGCCCAGCAGGTAGCCGGCCTTCAGCGCTTCGTCCCAATGCACGCCCATGGCCCAGGCCAGCGGCGCGAACACCACGCCCAGGATACGCTCGATGGTCAGCGGCGCGCCGTTCACGGCCGGCAGCACCGACAGGAGGCCGTTGCCGATGGCCACGAAGGCCACAAACACGATGAGGATCGCCGAGATGTTCAGCACCACGGTCAGGCCGTCCATCGTGCCCTTGCTGATGGCGTCGATGGACGAGTCGTATTTCAGCAGCGAGCCGTAGTCGGCGTAGAAGCCGCCCTGCCCCGGCTTCTCCGGGATCATGATCCGCGCCAGCAGGATGCCGGCCGGGGCCGAGATGATCGAGGCGACCAGGACGTGGGCCGCCGCATTGGGCAGCACCGCCTTCAGGATCGTGGCGTAGGCGACCATGGTCGAGCCGGCCACCGTCGCCAGCCCGACCACCATCATCAGGAAGAGTTCCGAGCGGGTCAGCTTGTCGAGATAGGCGCGGATGACGATCGGGCTCTCGATCATTCCAAGGAAGATATTGACCGCCACCGCCAGGGCCGAGGCGCCGCCCAGCCCCATGGTCTTCTGGAACAGCAGACCGAACGCACGGGTGATCGCCTTCAGGATTCCCCAGTGCCACAGCACCGCCGAAAGCGCCGAGATCACCAGGATCAGCGGCAGCACCTGGAAGGCGAACACGAACAGGGCGCCGGAATTGGTCACCTCATACGGCTGATCGCCTCCGCCCATGTAACCGAACACGAACTGAGTGCCCTTGGACGTCGCCGCCGCCAGCCCATCGACGCCGTTGTTGAGCGCCTCGATCACCGCCTGGGCGCCGGGCATTCCGAACAGCAGCAGGATCAGCCCGATCTGCACCGCGATCGAACCCAGGGCCAGCTTCCAGGGGAAGGCTTTCCTGTTCTCCGACAACGCCCAGCATGCGGCGATAACGAAACCCAAGCCGGCCAGGCTCTGGGCGTTTTCAGGTCGGAACATTCATGGCCCCCGGACCGCCCGCCGCGCGGCGATCCAATATCTCTTACCCCCGCGCCCCATGACGCGGTGTTTGACGCCTTTTGACTACGGACCCCATGGCCACGCAAGCGGGCGTGGCGCCGCGCTCCACAGGACGCGCATTCCGCGCGATTGCGCTTGCGCCGCCGGGGGACTTGGTTCGAACATTGGGGCTTGAGGATCCTTAGTAAGCGGAGCTGCCCATGCGCGTTCGCTTGTTGCTTGGAACCATGGCCGTCGCGGCTCTGATCGCCAGTTCCGCGACCGCCGCGCCCGTGACCTTCTTTGGCGAGGACGTGAACCTCGCCGGCGATCCGGCCCAGCCAGCTCCGGTTCAGTCTGACGCAGCCCGGAACGCCTTCTTTTCCCATCTCGCCGGCGTCGGGACCGAATCCTTCGAAAGCTTCCCTGCGGGCGAAGAGGCCATCCTAAGCTCGCCGTTTCCGGGCGCTGGAACCGCCACAGTCCTCGGCGGCGTGGTGCTTGGCGGCGAGAACATCGCCGGCCGCTATCCGACCAGCGGCGAGAAGTACCTGAACGCCTATTCGACGATCCGCATGGATTTCTCCTCGCCCATCGCCGCCTTCGGCTTCTACGCCACCGATGTCGGCGACTTCGACGGTCACCTCACGCTCCAGCTCACGGCGCTCTCGGGCGAGGTCGTGAGCCTCGCCGTTCCGGCCGGCGTCGGCGTCGACGGCTCGACCACCGGCTCCCTGCTGTTCTTCGGGTTCTACGACTTGGCGCAGACCTACACCTCGATCTTCTTCGACAACGGTGACTACGCCGACATCTTCGGCCTGGACGATTTCTCGATCGCCTCGGCCTCGCAGGTCGTCGGATCGCCTGTGCCCGAACCCGCTGTCTGGGCCTCGATGACCACGGGCTTCGTCCTGCTGGGCTCTGCGCTTCGACGCCGCCGTTACGCCCACATCTGACTTTTTCGCCGCCGGGGCCTTGAACCGCCGACCATTATCAATATTTGATTGCGTACAATTTAATTGGAAACAATCTCATGACCACTCTCTACGCCACCCAAGCCCGCGCCGTCGGTGGCCGCGCCGGCCACGTCGAAAGCCAGGACGGCCTGCTCAGCCTCGATCTCGCCCTCCCGCGCGAGATGGGCGGCAAGGGCGGCGGCACGAACCCTGAGCAGCTCTTCGCCGCCGGCTACGCCGCTTGTTTCGAAAACGCCGTCCGCTTCATCGCCGGCCAGCAGAAGATCCCGCTCAAGGGTGCGGCGGTCACCGCGACGGTCGAGTTGCACCCTCGCGCGGAAGGCGGCTTCAAGCTCGGCGTGGCGCTCGACGCCGAAACCCAGGGCCTGGACCAGTCCGCAGCCGAAGCCCTCGTCGCCGCCGCGCACCAGGTCTGCCCCTATTCAAACGCCATTCGCGGCAACGTCGATGTTGCGATATCCGTACAGGCTCTATGACCGCGAAAACCAAGCGCAAGATCACGACGACGCCGGCCGCACCCGCGGCCGGCGATCTGCTGCGCCTCGACAACCAGCTCTGCTTTGCGCTCTACGCCGCCAGCGGGATGGTCACGCGCGCCTACCGGCCGCTGCTCGAGCCGCTGGGACTGACCTATCCGCAATACCTGGTGATGCTCGCGCTCTGGGAGCAGGCGCCGCGAACCGTGAAGGCGCTGGGCCATGCGCTGGACCTCGACTCCGGCACCCTCACTCCGCTCTTGAAGCGCCTGGAGGCGGCCGGTTTCGTCACCCGCCGCCGCGATCCCGAGGACGAGCGCAAACTTCAGGTCGAACTCACTGCCGCCGGCCAAGCCCTGCGCGAGAAGGCCGCCGAGGTCCCGCACGCCCTCGCCTGCCAGCTTCACCTGCCGATCGAGGACATCGTGGAATTGCGCGCGACCCTGCAGGACCTCGCCCGCCGCATGAAGGGCGGCGCCTAGGAAGCGCCGAGCCGCATCAGCACCTCGCGCGGGATGCCGTAGTGCTCGATGGCCGGCTTCTGATTGCGAATGCCGCAGGCCTCGCGCTGAATGAAATAGTACCAGACCGCCCGCGCGGCCTCCTTCAGGACCGACGCCCGATCCTCCTGGGAACCGCCCTCAGCGTCGAACGCCCGCAGCGCCGCCAGCGCCGTCTCGACCCTCTGCCC
>JAEXKM010000298.1 GCA_023445705.1 Pseudomonadota bacterium | reverse complement strand
CGCGAAAATGGCGAAGCCGCAGGGCCGGAGATCGGCCCTGCGGCGGCGGCGGTCAGGCGGACTTGAGGCGCTGCATCCCCTCGGCCAGCGTCCAGAGCGCGCGATTGAGCGTCACGTTCTGGTCGATGCCGTTGATGGCGCGGGTCTGGCTGCGGCGGATACGGCCTTCGGCGTTGCGCTTGCGGCCATGCAACCCGCCCCGAACGACATTCTCCTGAATGACGTTGAACGTGGTCCACAGGCTGCGGTCGGTATCCTCGCGGCGGCGCGGCTCGATAATCTGCTCCGGCGTCACCGGGCTGTCGTCCTCGCCATAGCGGGCGACAAGGCTGACTTCGCCAAGCAACCGACGCTCGTCCTCGGACAGCCGAACTTCCTTCATGGTCTCGCGGGCGTCGATCAGGCGCGGGAAGTCCTCGGCGACGGTGTAAACGCCCTCGATGATGTCATGTTGGATATTGCCCTTGTGCGGCACGCGGACCTCCTCGAACCGCTCGCCCGCAATCATGGAGTTGGTGCAAACGAACCGCAGCATCCCGGCAAACATCTGGTAGGCGCTAGTCCCGTCATGGCTGTTGACGATGATGACTTCGGCGGCCTCCGGCTTGCCGATGCCGTCATCCCGGCGCAGGCGCAGCATGTGCTTGGCGTGGCCGTGGCGGCTGCCGTCACGCGGGACCGACTGCACCGCGAAGAACGGGAACCATCCCTCCCGGCGCAGCCCCTCCACGACGTCGATGGTCGGGACATACACATACCGCTCCGACCGGCTGTCGTGCGCCTCGCGGGCGAAGATGGACGGGACGTGGCGATAGAGGGCTTCGTTGTCGAGCGCCTCCCGGCCGCTGATCTGATGGGCGTTACGGCCGAACCGGGTTGCAAGTTGATGATACATGGCTGAACTCCTTGGGCTTGGGTTTCCGCGCAGCGGAGCGCCGCGCTGAAACCCTGCCCGTCGGCGAGACCGGGGGTGCAACCGGAGTGGGCGGCTTCGCGGGGAACCGGCTGCACGGAACGCGCTCGCGCGTGGAGGAAGCTGGGCGGAAGCCGCTCCGAAGGGCGCTGGGGGCAGAGCCCCAAGCACCGCTCCGTTTTACGGAGCTACAAGTTAGGCTCAGGACCCATTGATGTGATGTGCTCGATCTGATTCAGGCTCTGCAAGGAGACTGGATATGAGCGACCTCTATTGGCTGACGGACGAGCAGATGGCGCGGCTGCAGCCGCACTTCCCCAAGAGCCACGGCAAGCCCAGGGTGGATGATCGTCGGGTGTTGAGCGGGATCATCTTCGTCAACCGCAACGGGCTTCGCTGGCGTGATGCGCCGCCGGTCTATGGCCCACACAAGACGCTGTACAATCGCTGGAAGCGTTGGAGCGAGGCCGGGGTCTTCATCCGGATGATGGAGGGACTGTCCGGCGCTCAGGCCGAACGGCGCACCCTCATGATCGACGCGACCTATCTCAAGGCGCACCGTACGGCTTCGAGCCTCGCGGTAAAAAAGGGGGTCTTGGGCGGCTCATCGGACGCACCAAAGGCGGCATGAACACCAAGCTTCACGCCGTAACCGATGCGAACGGACGCCCCATCAGCCTGTTCATGACGGCAGGCCAAGTCAGCGACTACACCGGTGCTGCGGCCCTGCTGGACAGCCTTCCCAAGGCCCAATGGCTGTTGGGCGACCGGGGCTATGACGCGGACTGGTTCAGGGATGCCCTGGAGGCCAAGGGCATCACGCCCTGCATCCCCGGTCGGAAATCCCGGACTGTGCCTGTCCGTTACGACAAGCGCCGGTACAAAAGCCGAAACCGCATCGAAATCATGTTCGGCCGACTGAAAGACTGGCGGCGCGTCGCCACCCGCTACGATCGATGCCCGACCGTCTTCCTCTCCGCCATCGCCCTCGCAGCTACCGTGCTCTTCTGGCTATGAGTCCTGAGCCTAAGTCCGTTGCTCTGCTGTGGCATTGGAAGGTGCTCTGATGAGCATCACGCGCGCAAACCGCAATACATCATTGCATTTGCTTGGGCGCGAACCGACTACGATACTTGATTCGATGAGTCTTTATCGATCAAGCACGGCTCGATGAGCAACCGTGACTCATGCGCCAATCTTGCGTAAGCCCACAATGCAGAGGCTAGGCCCACTAAACTGAAAGCCACCGCCAACCAGAATTCGCCGTCGGTCCCGGTTTGCCATATTAGCTTCTCGTGGCCTTTGGCGCGCTGCCATTCAGCATGACCAGTGAGCCATAAATAGGTGCTGGAGAAGATGTTACCGCCAGTATGCAGCACAATCGTGGGTAGGATGGAGCGGGTAAGCCAAGCGATTGTTCCGTACAGGGCGGCGACGGCAACATAATAGGGCACGAGGACCGGCGTCAGGCCAAGGTGCGCCACCGCGAACATAATCCCCGTGACAAGCACCGCAGGTATTATGCCAAATGCTTCCTCGATCGGCCCCTGCATATAGCCCCTGAACGCACTCTCCTCCACTATGCCAGCGACGATGGCGCCAATCACGATGATCGCGAAGACCGTCGTGGTGGAGGCTTGCGAAACATCGAAAAACTCCTGCTCCGGCAGCATGACCACGCGATTTGCGACGCGCAGCACCAAGATGAGTGCGATAATGCCGAGCACGCCCGCGATCATCGACCAGTACCAAAGACGCGGCGGCAGCGGCTGTGCTCGCATTGAGCGGCGTCGGAATTCTGCGGTTGACCTTGGTCCCCAACTACCGCCGAGATAGCGCCAATAAGCCCATAGGTAGATGCCAGTCGGAAGGATCAGCCAAGGCACTTCTGGCCAATGACGCAGGTTAGCGAGGAAGATGATGTTCTTGGGAATATGACCGATCAGCGCCAGCACCATGCCAAGCGCTATCGCTCCGGCCACAATGCCGAACTTCCTCGCTAGCCCATCCATAGCATCTCCCCTTTGAAGCGGCGTATAGGTATTAGAAGCCTCCTTCTACTTCGATCTTGCCGTCAAGCAGATGCCGGTCAGTGTACTCCTGTCGAGAGGTGATGGTGCCGGAGAGCGAAACTCAATAACTTCTAATCATCCTTGCGACCCGTTCGTGGTCGCAAGACAATTCCTCATCGCTATCATATTCGCAAACAACTCGGAAGCGCCCCGCTCCGAAGAGCGGGGCGGCGTTGCTTGTCAGCGCGACCAGATCAGGGCGTATTCGCCGGCCGTGTCGGTCTCGGACAGGGTGGCGTAGATCGGCGCCGGGAAGGTCGGATCGTCGAACTTGACCGAGATGTAGTCACGTTCTTGGCGGCTGGTCTTCTTCCAACCTGCGCCGCACTCGACCGTCCCGACCAGGAGCCGGTAGTTGGGCGCCTTGTCGCCTTCGATGTCGATGGGGCGGAGGGTCGCCTTGAGCTTGAGGGTGGCGGTGGTGATGGTGCCGGTGAAGGTGCCGTTGTCCGCCTGGGTGAAGGTGCCGATGATCGCCATGTCGAAGTTCCTTTCGCTTTCGGACCGCGACTGCCGCGGCCTCGATGGCGATCGGTGAAGCGGGGATGATCGGACGCGCACCGCTTGCGGCCGGAGCGCAGCGGAGGATGGCGACGCGCGGCTTTTTTGTTTCGCGATGCAAAGCCGAAGGCGGCGGAAAAAAGCCACGCGGCGGCGTTGCGCCAGGCCGAGCAAGGCGAAGCTGGCCCCGGTTAGATCAAGCCAATCGAGAGGCCGTGCGGTCGCGCCGATGCGGGATGGAAAGCTATGGCGGCTCCGAACGACCGAACCCATGCGGCAAATCCGGCAGGACCAGTTCGAACCGAGTCCGCTCTCAGCGCCCGAACTCTGTCGCACTGATATGATGCGGCAATCCGGCAACGCGCCGCCCAAGATGGACCGCTCGGCATGTCAGCGCACGGTGGAAGAACCGACCGCGCGGGTGCGGGCTTATCGCCAACGTCGACCCCGCCCATGGCAGCGGTGAACACCTGTCGAAGCGGAATCGCGCAACGCCTTCTGAGCAAGCCCCCACGCGCGCGCCCTCTGCCAAATTTGGAAGCGCCAAGCTGACGACGCCAAGCGGCCGCGCCCGATCAGGGGCGCGGCCGCGATTTTTTGGGCCGTTCTGAGGAAGGCCGGGACCGCGTGCGCGGCCCCGGCCCAATACCGCTATTCAGCGGCGACGGCGTAGGCGTCTTCCTCGTCCGCGTCCTGCGGCGCGGTCGCTTCGGCTTCGGCGGGCTGCTGCTCGGCTTCCGCGTCCTCGGCCTCGACCGTTGCGGGCTGCTCCGCCTCAGCTTCCGGCGTCCGCAGCACGGCGGGAAGCCAGCCGGTCCCGGCCAGAAGCTGCTCGGCGGCCTGCGCCATATCCGGCTTCTTCATGTCCGCGATACGGCGGGCGGCGTCCTCCGATACGCCTTCGGTGACGGCCTCCACGATATGCGCCTTGGTGACGCGGCCAAGATAGCTGTCCACGGTCGGCGTCCAGTCCTTCGCCACGTCCAGCGCCAGCGCAGTAGCCAGCCGGTCGGCGGTTTGCAGCGTCCGGGGCTTGCGGTCCCACGGCAGGCGCAGGGCGTTGACGGTGCGGGCCGCGCAATGGGCCAGCAGCGCCAGCCGCTTCTCGTCGTCCAGCGCGACGATGAAGCCCCACAGGTCCGCCACGTCACGCGGCATCCGCTCGGCCCATGCCTCGCGCGCCTCGCTCGCCCGCGCCGCCAAGGGCGTGTCCTCGATCCCGTCCGCATGGCTCCCCAAGGGGGTCACGGTCGGACGGACCTCAAGGCAACCCGCCTCGGCGTAGCTGTAGAACAGTTGCGCGGTCAGCGTGTGGGTAAGCGCGATCAGCGCCATATCGGGCCGCTCGTCCAGCGCCACGCGAAGCGCCAGCGTCCGGTAGGCGGACAGGTCGCGGGTGAGGCTGTCGGAAATCGGCTTGCCGGGTTCCTCGTCCTCATCCTCGATCTCCTGAACGTCCTCGTCGCCGTCCTCGGTCTGCTCGTCCTCCCCGGCCTGCGGGTCGGTCGCGTCGGTTTCCGGCTCCGGTTGCGGGTCAGCCAGCGCCACATCCTCGGCCCTGACGAAACCGCGCTCGATCCTGACCGAACCGTCATGGTGAAGCACGACGAACGCGCCGCCATGCGCGATTACGTTGGCGTCGTAGGCGGAACGCTTCTCCGAAATCGCGTCGATCTCGTCGGACACCGCCTGCAACTTAGCCGCCACATCCTCGGGCATCTCGTCATAGGATGAATAGCCCTCGGCAAGCTCGTCATGCTCGATGGACAGGGCGTCCAGCCGCACCTCGTCCTCGTCGGACAGGGGAACGGCCTGCGGATAGAAGCGCCGCATCCCGTGGGCGTGGGGATAGTCGATATGCGCCTCGGTCCATTTCCAGCCCTCCGCCTGCACCTGCTCGGCCACCTCCCGCAGCTTCTCGACGGCAAGCATGTCGAGCAAACCCGCATCCTCGAAGAACCCGCCCCGGTCCTCGCTGAACAGGTCGCGGATGATGTTGCCGCCCGCCTCGACATAGGCGTCGGCCCCGACGAACACCGCGCGGCGATCATCGGCAGGAACGTTGCTCGCGGTCATGTCGCGCCGGATGATCCACGGCTCGCGATTATGATGCAGGTTGGCGAACACCTGCTCCTGCCGGGCATGGTCCTCGGTGATGGCGAAGGCCATCAATTGATCCAAGGTCAGCCCGTCCTCGCGATAGACCTGCAACAACTTGGGAGAGACAGCGCCAAGGCGAAGCCGCTGCTTCACGACGGAAGCCGACACGCCGAACCGCGCGCCGATCTCTTCCGCGCCCCAACCCTTGCCATCCGCAAGCTCGCGGAACCGATCGAACTGGTCTGCGGGGTGCATCGGGGTCCGGGTGACATTCTCGTCCAGGCTGATCTCCGACGGATCGTTGGCGGTATCGAGCCAGCAGCGCACGGCTTCCGATTTCTTGATCTGCTTGCGCTTGGCGCGCAACAGCATCGCCAGCCTGCGCCCCTCGCCAGCGGTGACGAGATAATAGCCGGTCGGCGTCCCGTCCTCCTTGGTCTCCGGCTCCACGACAAGGTTCTGGATCAGCCCCTTGTGCTGGATCGAAGCGGCCAGCGCCTCGATTGCGGCTTCCCCATGCGGCACCTTGCGGGCATTGCGCGGGGACTTCTTAAGCTTGGCGAGCGGCAGGAAGATTTCCACGCCAGACACAGGCTCGGCGGCTGCGGTTTCGGTCACAGCGTTCATCACACTTCTCCTTAAAACCACACTCACCCCGGAATGGGGTGGGCGGCGAAGAAGCGGACCGGCAGGCCCGCCGGCGGAGCCGGACAGCACCCGAAGGGCCGGAACGCAGAGGAGGTAAGCGCGGCACGCGCGTTGCGGCCCGGCGCGGCGGGCCTAAAGGGAAGCGTCGCCCACCCCATAAACGGAGTGAGCAACGACCAAACGCGATCGGGCCGGCGAAGCCCTGGCCCGATCTCCGAAGCGGTAAAGAAGCCGGACCCGTGAGCGGGTCCACCGATCGGGCGGAGCCCCGCAACTGCGCCGCCGCGCGGCGCTACCAACATCGCACCCTTGCGGCGACCGGCCGGCGCGGCGGCGTGCGCGCGGACCTGGGGGCCAGCCGTCGCCGCGCCCTCCGTGCAGAGCAAGCGTGCCACGCGGCAAAACAACGCGCGACCCCTGTCGGCTTCGCCAGAAGCCGCAGAGTGCGCTCGCTTGAATCCGCGTTCCGCCCGGCGCGTCAGCGCCGCACCGCCATGCTGATCGTCACCCGGCAGGGACGAGACCCGGAACGAGGCTCGGTCGGAGGGCAGCGGAGATAGAGCGGCGGTCCCGCAGGGAGGCGCCAACCCTTCCCTTGCTTTTTTCGGCCTCATCGACTAATATGCAGTCAATGACTTATGGAGACGCATATGGCGGTCATGACGATCCGAAACATCGACGATGCAATCAAAAATCGCCTGCGGCTGCGCGCTGCGATGCACGGCCGCTCGATGGAAGACGAAGCCCGCGACATCTTGCGCTCGGCGCTCTCGACCGAAATCCCACGCCCTCGCAATCTGGGACAGGCCATCAACGAGCGCTTCGGCGAGCTGGGCGGCGTCGATTTGCCTGACGTTCCGCGCGAGGCCATCCGGCCAGCAGTGGACTTCGGCGAATGATTGTCCTCGACACCAACGTCATCTCCGAGCTGATGCGACGCGAGCCTGACCCGCAAGTCATGGCGTGGATCGCCGATCAGCCGATGGCGGGCGTGTTCACAACGACGCTGACGCAGGCGGAAATCTTCTATGGCTTGGCGCTGCTGCCCGAGGGACGCCGCCGCGATGATCTGCTGACGGCTGCGCGTCCGATGTTCGAGGTCGATCTGGCTGGGCGCGTGCTGCCGTTCGATGCCGAGGCCGCTCTTGCATATCCCGAGATCGCCGCCGGGCGGAAACAGGGCGGCAAGCCGATCAGCCAGATTGACGCGCAAATCGCGGCGATCGTGCGCTCGCGCGGCGCGCGGCTGGCGACTCGTAATGTGCGCGACTTTGCCGAATGCGGGATCACAATCGTCGATCCGTGGGGCGAAGCATGACGCCCGCCGCCGCGCGCCCCTATCTGCGCTTCGCCGCGCAAGAGGCTTTGCGTGGGATGCGGTCGCGCGGCAGCCTGCCGCGATGGCCCTTCCTCGCAAGCTCCGCCGCCGCACGCCTCGCCGCTGGGCCGAAAGCCCGGATGACCTGCACGACTACACCAACCGCGTCGCACCGCGTCGGGCTTCGCGCCGGCCGCGCGACGATGGAGGGCCGATCGTCGTTACCGACGATTGGCCGGAGCAAGTTCCGATCGGCGACGCCGAGTTGCGCGCGATCGAAGGCCACATGCGGCAGGAGCTGGACAAGCTGTTCGGGCCGCTGCCGTGAAGTGAGGAGTAAAGCGTCATGACCAGCGCCGCCCTGCAACGACACGAGGATGAGGCGCCAGTCGTTGCGACCGCTCGCGCCGCCCTTTACCTGCGCGTTTCAACCGGCCGGCAGGCTGATAGCGACCTGTCCATTCCCGATCAGCGCCGCCAGATCGAAGGCTATTGCCTGTCGCGCGGCTGGGAGGTCGCGGCCGAGTTCGTCGAGCCGGGCAACACCGCGACCGATGATCGCCGGCCTGCCTTCCAAGCGATGATCGACGCGGCGATGGTCAAGCCACCGACGTTCAACGTCATTCTCGTTCACAGCTTCTCGCGCTTCTTTCGCGATCAGTTCCAGTTCGAGTTCTACGTCAGGAAGCTGGCGAAGAACGGCGTTCGGCTGATCTCCATCACGCAGGATTTGGGTGACGATCCGATGAGCGTGATGATGCGCCAGATCATGACGCTGTTCGACGAATATCAGTCGAAGGAGAACGGTAAGCACACGTTGCGGGCGATGAAGGAGAATGCCCGGCAAGGCTTCTGGAATGGCGCACGCGCGCCGATCGGCTATCGCGTGATCGCGGCCGGCGAGCGCGGCGCGAAAATCAAGAAGAAGCTCGAAATTGACCCGATCCAGGCCGAGACGGTGCGGCGCATCTACAGGATGGCGCTCAACGGCGTCGATAATCGGGGACCGATGGGTCTCAAGTCGATCGCCACCTGGCTCAACGAGAACAATATTCGCACCCGCGATGGCGGGCGCTGGGGCTTGGGCGCAGTGCATCAGGTGCTCACCCGCACGACCTATATCGGCCAGCACCGCTTCAACACCCGCGACCACAAGACGAAGACGCCCAAGCCGGAGAGCGAGCACGCCGTCATGGAAGTGCCGGCGATCGTCTCGGAAGCCGAGTTCGAGGCCGTCCAGCGTTCGCTCAAGGCGCGCAGCCCGAAGATGATGCCGCCGATGGCGGTGGGCGGCCCGACGCTGCTCACCGGCATCTGCTTCTGCGCGTGCTGCGGCGGTGCGATGACGCTGCGCACGGGCACCAGCAGCGTCGGTCGGGAATATCGCTATTACACCTGCTCGACGAAGGCGCGGCAGGGTGCGACCGGCTGTCCCGGCATCACCGTGCCGATGGATCGGCTCAATGAGGCCGTGGTCGATCATCTGGAAGCGCGGCTCCTCGATCCGGCGCGGCTCGAAGCTCTGATGGATCAGATCCTCGCACGCCGCGACGAGTGGGTGAACCAGCGCCGCGAGCATGTCGCCGACCTTGAACGGCGCGCGACCGAGGCAGAAGCGAAGCTCAAGCGCCTTTACGACGCGATCGAGAACGGCGTCATCGACGTGAGTGATCCATCGCTCAAGGATCGTATTGCCGAGCTGACCGCGACTCGCGACCAGGCCAAGGGTGATTCCGAGCGCGCCTTGGCCCACATCGTGAAGATCGGCCCGGCGATCACGCCGGAGAGCCTGCGCGCCTTCGCAGCCGCTCTCAAAAAGAAGTTGCGGCATGGCGACGGCACGTTCGCCCGCGATCAGGTTCGCGCCGTGGCGCAGCGGGTTGAAGTTGTAAGCCGGAAGGAGGTCCGCATCCGTGGGCTGCGGAGCGAGCTGCTCCGAACCCTAACCGCCGCCTCTGGCGTAGAGGCGGCGGTGCTAGGCGTTCGTGCCTTTGAACCGAAATGGCGCACCCGACACGATTCGAACGTGTGACCTTTGCCTTCGGAGGGCAACGCTCTATCCAGCTGAGCTACGGGTGCGTCTGGAGAGTTGCGCTGTCTAACCGAAACCGGGGCGAAACGGAAGGGTCAGGCAGCGTTACTGGTCAATGAGACGAAGACATCTTCCAGATCGGGGTCCTCAGTGGCGATGTCCTTGATGTGCAGGCCGGTCGCCCGGACCGCGGCCAAGACCTGCTCTACGCTGGACTCCCCGGTCTTGTAGGTGACCTGGAAGGCGCCGCCGGCCCGGGGCTTGGTGTCGAAACCCGGCAGTTCCGGCGCAACCAGCAGCGGCTCGGCCGGCGTAACCACGACATTGCGGGTGTCCAGCCGCCGCAGAAGGCTTGCGGTGGACTCGCAGGCCGCGACCTCGCCGCGATTGATGATCGCAATCTGGTCGCAAAGCTCTTGGGCTTCTTCGAGATAGTGCGTGGTCAGGACGATGGTCACGCCCTTCCGGTTGAGCTCCAGCACGTAGGCCCAGAGCTGACGGCGCAGCTCGACGTCGACCCCGGCGGTGGGCTCGTCGAGGATCAGGACCGGCGGGTTATGCACCATGGCCTTGGCGACCATCAGCCGCCGCTTCATGCCGCCCGAGAGCTGGCGGACATAGGCCTCGGCCTTGTCGCCCAAGCCCAGCGCGTTCAGCAGCTCCATCGTACGGCGCTCGGCCGGCGGCACGCCGTACATGCCGGCCTGCACCTCGAGGGACTCTCGGGGCGTGAAAAAGGGGTCGGCGGAGATTTCCTGGGGCACGACCCCGATCGCCGCCCGCGCGTCGCGAGGGCGCTCGTCGATGTCGCGGTCCCAGATGCGGACCTTCCCGCCGGTCTTCTTGGTCAGTCCGGCCAGGGTGTTGATGAAGGTCGACTTGCCCGCGCCGTTGGGGCCCAGCAGGCCGAAGATGGAGCCGCGCGGGATCTTGAGGTCCAGGCCGCGCAGGGCGTGCATTTCCGGGGCGGTCTTGGTCGCGGGGTAGATCTTGACGACGCCTTCCGCCTCGATCGCGAACTCAGGTAGGGTCATGCGTCTCTTTGTGTCCGGCGCGTGCATTGACGGGCGAAGGCCCGGTCGCATACCTAGGCGCGTGCGGCGCATCCGCCAAGCTTCCGCCGCCGGAGAGCATACGAAATGGCCCGTAATAAAGCCCCAGTTCCCGACCAGGGTCGTTCCTCGCAACTGGAGCCCATGCCGGCCAAGCCGGCCCACACCCCCGATCGGCCGCCGGCCGAGGTGGTCGTGGTTCGCTCCGGCCGGGTCGCCTGCGACGGCGTCGGCGGCGCGCTCGGCCACCCGCGCGTGTGGTTGGAGATGGGTGAGGCCGACTTCGTCGAGTGCCCCTACTGCGACCGCCGCTTCGTCCTGCCCGACGGCTCGGAAGGCCCCGAGGACGAGCGCCTCGCGCCCGGCGTCTACGAAGGCCCGCACGGTCACTGATCGCGGCCGAATTCCGCCAGCGTGTCACAAGGCCGGCGCCTATATCGTCCTTAAGGATCGATAGGAGGCGCCGATGAGCCAAGCCGAGACTTTCCGCAAACTGCACGAGGGGCCCGAACTCCTCGTGCTGCCGAACGCGTGGGACGCCGCCAGCGCCGCGCTCATGCAGGACGCCGGCGCCAAGGCGGTGGCGACCTCTTCGGCGGCCGTGGCCTGGGCGCATGGGTATGCCGACGGCGACGTGCTGCCGCGGCCGGCCTTGCTGGCCACGATCAGCGAGATCGCCCGTGTGATCTCTGTCCCGCTGACCGCGGACATCGAGGGCGGCTACACCGACGATCTTTCCGAACTCGCCGAGACGACACGGGCCGTGGCCGGGGCCGGCGCGGTGGGGATCAATCTTGAGGACGGCGCCCGATCGCCGGAACTGCACGCGCGCAAGGTCGAGGCGGCCCGCAGAGCGGCGCCCGATCTCTTCGTCAACGCCCGGATCGATGTCTACCTGCGGGGCGGGGAGGGCGACGAGGCGCTGGCCGAGACCCTCAGGCGCGCCGAGGCGTACCGGCAGGCCGGCGCAAGCGGGATTTTCGTGCCGGGTCCGGTGGACGAGACGCTGATTGGCGTCCTCGCCAGTGAGATCGGCTTGCCGCTGAACGTGATGGGCCGGGCGGGCGCGCCGCCGGCGGCGAGGCTGCAGGCGCTGGGCGTGCGCCGGCTATCCTCGGCGACCGCGCCGTTCCGCGCGGCCTATGCGGCGCTCCAGCGGAGCGTGGTCGCCTATGTGCGGGATGGAAACGCGGACGCGCTGGCGAGCCTCGGCCAGGGGCTCACGGACCTCAACAAGCGCTTCGCCTAGGCTGACAGGGCCTCGGGCGCCTCAGCGTCCGCAACCGCGTCCTGGATCGCCGCGACCAGGGCGTGGATGTCGATCGGCTTGGTCAGGTAGCTATGGAATCCTGACACCTGGCCCCGGGTCATCGTCTCGGTCAGGACATTGGCCGAGATCGCGATGACGGGAATGCCGCGGGTCGCGGGATCGGCGTCCAGGCGCGCCTTGACCTGAAAGCCGTCCATGCCGGGAAGATTGATATCCAGAAGGATAACATCTGGGCGCAGGCGAGCGGCGAGTTCGAGGCCCTCGAGGGGGCGCTCGGCGATGTGCAGTTCGATCGAGCCCAGCGCGTCGGCGATGTGCTGCATGAGGCGGATGTTCGAGGCGTTGTCCTCGACATAGAGCACGAGGGCCTCGGGCGCCTGGCCGAGAACGTCGGGACGGGCGAGGGCGGCGGCGGGGTTGACGGCCTCTATCGGCGCGGCGGCCGGCAGCTCGACGGTGAAGGTCGTTCCAACGCCTTCGATGCTCTGAACGTCAAGTTTCCCGCCCATGGCCGCCACTAACCTGCGCGTCAGCGCCAAGCCAAGGCCTGCCCCCTCGATCGCCGAGCCTTCGCGGCCCAGGCGTTCGAACGGCTCGAAGAGGTCGGCCATGCGGCCGGCCGGTATGCCAAGACCGGTGTCGCGCACGTCGAGCAGGACCTGGTCGCCGACCCGCCGCGTGCGGACTTCGACCTGGCCCGCGGGACGGTTGTACTTGATGGCGTTGGAGATCAGGTTGGCCAGCACCTGCTTGAGGCGCAGGTCATCGGCCCGAACGGCGACGGCTTCGGGGCAGGGGGCGACGCGAAGGGCGACCTGAGCCTTCTCGGCCATGGGCCGGAAGGTTGCGACCAGGCCTTCGGCGGCGGCCACAGGGTCGACGGCTTCGATCGAGACCGAGAGCTTGCCGCTCTCGATCTTCGCGAAATCGAGAACCTCTTCGATCAGGGCCAGCAGGTGGCGGCCGGCCACATGGATCTGCTCCACAGCCTCGCCCTGCCGAGCGTCCAGTTCGCCGCCCAGCCGAAGGATATCGGCAAAGCCGATCACCGCATTGAGGGGCGTGCGGAGCTCATGGCTCATATTGGCGAGAAAGTCCGACTTGGCCCGGTTGGCCTTCTCGGCGCTGCGCCGTTGCTCGTCGAGCGCGGCGAGGGCCGTGGTCAGATCGGCGGTGCGAAGCTGCACCGCGGTCTCGAGCTGGCTGTTCAGCTCGCGCAGGCGCTCGGCCTCGGCCTGGGATCGCGTCTCCAGGCGCCGGTCGATATAGGCGCACATCAGGCCGACGGTGATGATCAGGGCCGCGCACGCGACAATGGTGACGGAGAGCAAGGATCCGCTGACCAGCGTTTCGCCTGCGAGGCGGGTCGCCTCCGGCCCTGCGACGATCGTTGTGCCCGCCATGCCCGTGAAATGCATGCCGCAGATGGCGGTCGCCATGACTACGGAGGCGACAGCGCGTTGGCGCGCGGTCCGCAGGGAAACCGACAGCCAGAGCGCCACGCTGGCCGCCGCCATGGCGATCCCGATCGACGCGGCGAAGTAGCCGGGCCGGTAATAGACCTGGCCGGGAAGGCGCATCGCCTCCATGCCCATGTAATGCATGATCGCCACGCCCAGGCCGACGAGGGCGCCGCCGCCGAGGATGCGGCGCAGACTGGTGCGCTCGGCCAGGAACGTCAGGCCGCCGGCCGTGGCGGCCATGGAG
>JAEXKM010000292.1 GCA_023445705.1 Pseudomonadota bacterium | reverse complement strand
CTTGTAGCCTGACGGGCCGCGGCCGCGATGACGGGCCCGGTCGTCGTCCTCGCCGAACCACGACGCCACGCGATCGGAGGCGCGATCCCAGAAGCCGCGGCGATCTTCTCGCTCGTTCCGCTCTTCGTGATGCCCACGATGATCGGGATGATGATCGCCGTAAGCCACGCGATAGGCGTGCTCCTCGTCGGCCCATCGGCCCTCGCCGTAGCGGTCGGAGCCGTAGCGGCCGCCGCCATAACGGCCGCCCTCGCGACCACCGACCGACTGCGCGCCGCCGCGGGTTATCGAATAGGGGGTATATTCCTCGCGATAGATCCTCTCGCGACCGCTATCGCCGTAGAAGCGCCCACCGCGCCGGTCGGTGTCGTAGTCGAAGCGCCGCGCGCCGTAACGCGAGCCGGTGTAGTCGACGCCCGTCTCGCGTTCGCCGAAAGTGGTCCCGTAGTCGTTGTCTCGCGGCTGGAAACTGCGCTCGCGGCGTTCGTAGCCGCGATCAAAACGGTCGTCGGAAGCATGACGCCGGTAGCGGCCGTATCCGCGTTCCCGATCGAGGCGGTCGAGTTGTTCGCGCTCGTCCATCCATCTGTCGGCCATGGCTCGTTCTCCCTTGGTTATCGTTCGTCTTGCGAGCGAGAACGACGGGTGAAGAGCCTAGTTCCGAATAGCCGGCGACATGCGCCGCTCAAGCTAGAGCGGGATATTGTCGTGCTTTTTCCAGGGATTGCTGAGCTGCTTGCCCCGCAAGTTCTTCAGCGCGCGCGAAATCCGGCGGCGCGTCGATTGGGGCATGATCACATCGTCGATATAACCGCGCGACGCGGCGACGAACGGATTGGCGAAGCGCTCCTTGTACTCGGCCTCGCGGGCCGCGATCGCGTCGGGATCGCCGATCTCAGAGCGGAAGATGATCTCCACCGCGCCCTTCGACCCCATGACCGCGATCTCCGCCGAGGGCCAGGCGTAGTTCACATCCCCACGGATGTGCTTGGAGCTCATGACGTCATAGGCGCCGCCATAGGCCTTGCGGGTGATCAGCGTCACCTTGGGTACGGTGGCCTCGGCATAGGCGAACAACAGCTTGGCGCCGTGGCGGATCAGGGCGCCCTGCTCCTGCTTGGTTCCTGGCATGAAGCCCGGCACGTCAACGAAGGTCACCAGCGGGATCTCGAACGCGTCGCAGAAGCGGACGAACCGCGCGGCCTTGCGGCTGGAATCGATGTCGAGAACGCCCGCCAGGACCTGCGGCTGATTGGCGACCACGCCGACAGTCGCGCCTTCGATCCGGCCGAACCCACAGATGATGTTCTTGGCGTAGTCCGGCGAAACTTCGAAGAAATCGGCTTCGTCCACGACCTTCAGGATCAGCTCCTTCATGTCGTAGGGCTTGTTCGGATTGGCCGGCACCAGCGTATCGAGCGAGGCTTCGGCCCGGTCGGGAGAGTCATAGCTCTCGCGGATCGGGGGCTTCTCGCGGTTGGAAAGCGGCAGGAAGTCGATCAGGCGGCGGACCTGGGTCAGGGCCTCAAGATCGTTCTCAAAGGCGCCGTCGGCAACGCCGGACTTCAGGGCGTGGACGCGATAGCCGCCCAGTTCCTCGTGGGTGACTTCCTCGTGGGTGACCGTCTTCACCACGTCCGGGCCGGTCACATACATGTAGCTCGTGTCCTTCACCATGAAGATGAAGTCCGTGATCGCCGGCGAGTAGACGTCTCCCCCAGCGCAGGGGCCCATGATCACGCTGATCTGGGGAATGACGCCGCTAGCCAGGGTGTTCTGAAGGAAGATGTCGGCATAGCCGGCTAGGCCGTCGACGCCCTCCTGGATGCGCGCGCCGCCGGCGTCGAAGAGGCCGATGATCGGCGCCCCGACCTTCAGGGCCTGTTCCTGCACCTTGACGATCTTGCGGGCGTGGGCGTTGGACAGCGAGCCGCCGAACACGGTGAAATCCTTGGAAAAGACGAAAACCAGCCGGCCGTTGATCCGGCCCCAGCCGGTGACCACGCCATCGCCCGGCACCCGATTGTCGGCCATGCCGAAGTCGGTGGCGCGGTGCTCGACGAACATGTCGAACTCTTCGAAAGAGCCTTCGTCCAGCAGCAGATCGAGCCGCTCGCGCGCGGTGAGCTTGCCCTTGCCATGCTGGCTCTGGATACGGCGCTCGCCACCGCCCTGGCGGGCTTCCTCCCGACGCTTCTCCAGCTCTTCCAGGATGTGCTTCATGCGAGGCTCCACTGCGAAGTCTGAAGGGGTAGTCGGACGGTTAGGCCCTGGCAACACTCCCGCCGCGTCAGGTCGACTGGGGCGGCGGTCCCAAGGCCTTGAACCAGGCCTCGAGCATCTGCGCCTCGGCGAGGAGTCGCGCGGTGCGCTCGGCCGCCTCCTCGTCGATTCCCCACTTCTCTTCCTGATAGGCCTCGTCGATGCGCGAGAGGGTCCAGGCCTCCTGGCCTGAGAGCCAGCCTCGTTGCAGGGCGAAGGCGAGAACCGCCGAACCAAACAGGGCGGTTCCGAACGCGACGCCGGTGAGGGCGAAGTCGTCGAGCGCCTCGCCCAGGGCTTTCACCTTGCCGAGCGTCTCCGCTGGCTGGTCGGTATGGATGATCCCGGTCGCCCGTTTGAACACCAGCGCGAGCTCGTGCTCGGCCCGCCGCAGGACCGGCTCCCAGGCGGCGACCTGACGCTCATAGAGGCTGTCGCCGGTCTCCGAGAAGTAGCAGATCAGGTCCGAGGCGGCGTACTGGGCGACCTGGGCGGCCGTGGCCTCGCGGGCCTGAGGCACAGCTTCTGTGGCGGTGAAGGCCAGGCGCGTCACGTGCATGCCGGCGACCTCGATATGCTCCCCCTGCCCGGCCCACTCGGCGGCCACAAGCTCAGCCAAGGCCGCCGTCGGCACCGAAAGCTTGCCACCTTTAGGCGACCGAACGTTCCGGCCGTCGAGCTTCACCGAGAAGCCGCCGTCCTCGGACACCACCGTCACGTCCTTGTAGAACCGCCGGGGCTTTTCGCCGGGTTCGATGAAGCCTTTCTGCACACTCGCCTCCTTGCGCCGCGAACGCCGCGCGCGAGCGTGGAAATGACCGCCCCGGACGCGTTGCGCAAGCGCCGCCGCGCCCGCATGTTCGCCGCATGGCCGATGAGATGCTCTCGCCGCGGGACCTCAACCGCATCCTCCTGGCGCGCCAGATGCTGTTGGAGCGCGCTGATATGGGGCCCGTGGGCGCGCTAGAGCGGCTTTTCGCCATGCAGGCGCAGGCGCCGCGGGCACCGTTTCTGGCCCTCTGGGCGAGGCTGAAGGGCTTTGATCAAGGCGACCTGCGCAGGGCTATTGAAGAGCGCCAGGTCGTGCGCTCGACCCTGATGCGGGGAACCCTGCACCTGGTCAGCCGCCGCGACGTGCTGGCCTTCCGTACGACCATCATGCCGCCGCGTGACATCACCCTGCCCTGGGGCGTACGACCGGCTCCCGAACTTCTGGAAGCAGTCCTAGAAGTCGGGCGCGAGCATTTCGCCGACGAGCCTCGCGATTTCGAGAGCCTCCGCGTGGTGCTGGAGGCCAAGGGTTTCGATCCTGTGCGCCCTCTCGCCTACGCCGCACGCATCTTCCTGCCCTTGGTGCAGGCCGCATCAGACACGCCGTTCGGGCATGAGGCGGGCGGCCGTTTCGTCCTGGCCAAGGCCTGGCTTGGCGAGGACGAGCGGGCCGAGCCGCAGCCGGAGGCGCTCGCGCGGCGATACCTGGCGGCCCATGGCCCCTCGCTGCCTGCAGACTTCGCCGGCTGGTCGGGACTGAAGGGCGCAGCGGCGATCCTCGAGGGGTTGGGCGACGAACTGGCCACCTTCAGGGACGAACGCGGGCGCCGGCTCTACGACCTGAAGGACGCGCCGCGGCCCAGCGGCGAGGTCGCCGCCCCCGTGCGGCTGCTGGCGGATTTCGACGGCGCAGTGCTCGGGCGGGCTGACCGGACCGGGATCATCAAGCCCGAACACGCAAAGCTGATGGCCAGCAAGAACGGGCTGATCCCCGCCATGGTCCTGGTGGACGGGCAGGTCGTGGGAACCTGGCGGATCGACGCCAAGCGCAAGACCGTCGCAGTGGCCGTTCGCCTGTTCGATAAGGTGAGCGCCAAGGATCGAAAGGCGATCCAAGCCGAGGCGATTGCCGCCGCCGACTTCCTGGCGCCCGAAGCCGCCGCCAGCGTGACCTTCGAGGACTAGCGCCTCCTGCGGGCCTTGAAGGGCTCCGGATCGGCTTCGTGCTCATCGAAGCCGAAGCGGTTGAAGCCTTCCTTGAGCTCCTTGCTGATCGGCGCTTCCAGGATCAGCACGCCGCGCGAGGGATGCGGGATCGTCAGCCGGCGGGCGTGAAGCTGCAGCTTGAGCGGGCCCGACAGCTCGGCCGAGGCGTCGGTCTTGTACTTCGGGTCCCCGAGGATCGGGTGTCCCATGGCCAGCATGTGAGCGCGAAGCTGGTGGGTGCGACCGGTATAAGGGCGCAGCGCCATCCAGGCGACACGGTGCGCCGCGCGCGAAACGGTGACGAACTCCGTCTCGGCAGGATCGGCGTTCGGATCTTTGGGATCAGCGGGGACGACCATCTCGCGGTCGCCGACGCCCTTTTTGACCAGGTGCAGTTCCATCACGCCCTCGGAAGGCTTGGGCGTGCCCAGGACCAGGGCCCAATAGGTCTTTTCCGCACGGCGCCGAGCGAAGGCGCCAGAGAGCTTGGCCGCAGCGCCCGGCGTCTTGCCCAGCACCAGCACCCCGGAGGTGTCACGGTCCAGCCGGTGGACAAGGCGCGGACGTTCCAGACCTTCGCCCCAGGCGCTGAGCAGGCGGTCGATGTGGCGGGTTGTCTTGGTGCCGCCCTGGACAGCCAAGCCCGAGGGTTTGTTGAGAACCAGGACCTCTTCGTCCTCGTAGATCACCAGGGATTTGGCGTAGGCGATGTCCCGAGGGTCGAGTCCGGGCTTCTCGCCGGCCTTGGGCGCATCGGGGAGCGGCGGAACGCGGATCATCTCGCCGGCGGCGAGGCGCTGCTCCGGCTTGGCCCGAGCGCCGTCGACGCGGATCTGGCCCGAGCGGGCGAGCTTCTGCACCTGGATCTGCGAAACATGCGGCCAGCGGCGGCGGAACCACCGGTCGAGACGAACGCCGTCCTCGCCGGGATCGACGGCGATGTTGCGAACTTCCCTCACGCGAACACCTTGCCCGCGACGCCAGGGGCGCCGCCCGAGGCGACCATCAGAACCTTATCCATGGTCCCTTATGCGCCGGTCCGCCCCCGTCGCGCAAACGGTCGGTTAAGTCCGCTCCAGCATCTTCGCCTTCCTGTTCGATTCCCTGGGTGCGGCGTGTCGCGCGATAACCAAGCAGAGCTATCCGCGGGCCCCGCCGAGGGCTTGCCCCCGTGGACCGTGGCCACGACCGGTCAGCGCATCCTGGCGGTCGACTTCTCGATCGAGGAACTGATCAATCTGCGGCAGCAGGCGGCCGCAGCCCTGCGGATCCGGCCTGTCGTCAGGCACGTGAAGTCCGGGACGATCATCCCGACCTGGGCCTATGGCCGTCTCTCCGACAGCGACATCGAGGCGGTCGACCGGGCGACCGTGGAGTTCGCACGCCGGCTGCGCCCCGCCGATATGGAGGGGCAACTGCCGCTCATCCTGCCCCAGTCCTTCCGCACCGCGGCGAGCCGCCGGGGGCGCGCCAACCTGGGACTGGCGACGGACGGCGCGGCCAAGGCCCTGAAGAACCGGATCATCATCGAGTTGACAGAGGTCGATCGCGGCACGCCCAGCGCTCGGCTCAACGAGGTCTGCAACCTGCTCGCGGGCGCTTGCAAGGGTGTGTTCGTGCGCCTGGCGCCCGGACGCGACGCCATCACCCCGGTGCGCGAGGTGCGCGCCCAGGGCCTCAGCCTGGACGCCGGCGACATTCCGGGAGCCGACAGCTATGTCGCCTCGACGCTTCTGGAGATCGGCGAACTGGCCCAGGGCCGCGCTCCGCTACTTATCGCGCAGGGGCTGTCGTCGGACGGCTTCTTCGCTGTGGCCGAGGTGGCCGGATTCAGCCACGTCTCGCTCCGCTGCGAGGTCGGTTCGGACTAGACGCGGGGACCGATGGCCCGGCGGACTTCGGCGGCGTTGTAGACCTCGCCCCCGACCGGCGGCGATCCATGCCCCATCAGGATCTCCAGGCTCTGGATCATCGAGGGGCCGCCACCGAGGTTGAAGCTGGTCCCGACACCCAGGCCGAAGCTGCTGCCGTAGGATCCGTTGCCCCCACCGGCGCCGACGGAAACCCGCGGGCCGCTGTCATAGCCGCTCTGGGTCGCATAGCGGTCGACCACCCGAAACCAGTCATAGCCGTCGGCCAGGGTGAGATCGGCCGCGCGCAGCAAGGCGTAGTCAGCGACCTGGGCCACCGGCGCGCCAGGGCCACCCCGGAAGGTCACGCGATAGCGCCCCGGCTCGATACGCATTTCAGAGAAGCCGACGCTGGAGGCGCTCGTCGCCGGCCGGTAGACGGTCGGCGCGGTGGCGCAGGCGCTCAGGGCGGCGGCAAGACCAAGACTCACAAGCAAGCGTCGCATGACGTCACCTCATCGAACCGCCTAATGCGTGCGGCTCTCCGGCCTAACGGTCAAGCCTGTCCGGCGTTCCCGCCGTCGAGGCCGAGGGCTTGCAACAGGGCCTGCATGTCCGGCGGCGTCGGCGCGTCGATGCGCTTCATGCCGCCATCGGGATGGGGGAACGACAGCGAGGCGGCGTGCAGCATCAGCCGCGGGACCGGCTGG
>JAEXKM010000221.1 GCA_023445705.1 Pseudomonadota bacterium | reverse complement strand
ACCTACGCCAACTCCACCGGTCTGGTGGATCCCGTGCGTGGCGAAAGCTATCCAATGACCCTTTACATTGGCGGCAATCCGGATTTGGAACCCGAGACAGGCAAGGCCTATTCGGCCGGTTTCACCTGGGACAGCCGGCGCTTTGCGGGGCTTCACGCAGGCTTCACCTACTGGCGGCTGACGATGGAGGATCGGGTCGGCGTCATCCCCTACCAGACGATGATCCAGCTGGAGACGCTGTTCCCTGGACGGGTGGTTCGCGAACCGGCGATAGGCGGCGTGGCTGGACGCATCGTCAGCGTCGATAGCACCTACCTGAATTTCGGCGATCTCAGGCTTAGCGGCGTCGATCTGAATGTGCGCTATGACTGGTCGACGAACTGGGGCGTCTGGACGCCGTCCATCGCGCTGACGCGCACGCTGCAGTACGAATCCAAGCTACTGCCGAACCAGCCCTTCCAGGACCGCTTGTCGCGCGCCACGTCCTCGGACGCCTGGGCCCCGCGTTACAAGGCGACTGTGGGCATGGCGTGGCGGAACGGGACGGCGAGCGCCTCGCTGCAAGGACGCTACGTAGGGCGCTACCTCGATTACCAGGATCGTCCGAACTCCAGCTATCTCGGCGATTTCTGGCTGGTCGACGCCAGCGCCGAGGTTCCTCTGACCGTCGTCAGCAAGACCGCTGTAGCCGAGCACGCCTATGCGCGCATCGCTGTCAGCAACTTACTGAACCGGCTACCGGATTACTCCAACTTCAACAGCGGCATCTATGGCTACGACCCCTATCAGAGCGATCTGATCGGCCGGATGGTCACGGTTTCGATGGGCTATCGCTTCTAGGACGCCCGCCGCGGCCCATTAAGGCCGCGGCGGCCACTGCGGTCATGGATCTAGTCTCGGGCGTATAATGGCGAGCCGCTCGGTCCTTGGCTCGGCGCTGCATTGTGGCGACGCTATCTAGGCGCCGGCGCCGGACGATGTTCGACGGGGCGCAGCTTGTCGGCCAGTGGCCGCGGGTGGCGTTCGTGCAAACGGACGGTTAGTGCGTCGGCTTTCGGCTCAGGTGCTTAGGTCCTATTGGCGCAGAACCGACGTCGGTCTGAACTCGTCTGCACCCTTGGCGGGACTACCCGTCGCTATCAGGCCCAAGTGAAGTTGGGCGCATTGAAGTGCTCGCGGGTGATCTCGGTCAAAAGAGTCAGAACAGCGCTTCGCAAGTCGGCAGCCTGGCGACCCAGCTCGCGGTTTCTGGAGGCTGCGGCTTGGAGAATCGCAGCGCGCGGCGCCATCACTGGCGTACGCCGTCAGATCCTTCAGGCAGGGGTGCATGCCGCTTTCCCGTCTCGCCAACCCAGCCTTGCTGAACTTCGCCCTGGCCCTTGGCCTGCTCTACGTCTTCCGCTCGGTGCTGTGGCCCTTCGCCTTGGCGTTCGTCATCGTGATCCTGACGGACGCCCTGGCGCGAAAGATCGAGGCCCTTCTCCCGCGGGCCAGCCGCTGGATCATCTTCCTGATCACCGCGATCTTGCTCAGCGCTCTGGCGTTCGGAACGCTGCTGATCGTCTTTGAGGGCGCAGCTCAGCTCTTGACCCAGGCGCCCTTCATGGCCGAGCGCCTTTCCGAGCTCGGGGGCATGATCAGGCTGCCGGGCGGCGAACAACTCGACGTCGCGGGCCTGATGAAGTCGATCGCGATCGCCCCGCTGGTGCGTTGGGTCGCCGCCAGCGTGCAGAGCACGGCCTCGGGCCTGGGGCTGACCGCCCTCTACCTCTTCTTCCTGCTCATCTCCCGGCGCATGGTGGAAAAGCGCCTCAGACAGGTCATCGCCAAGAAGGGCCCCGAGATCGGCAAGGTGCTGGAGCGGACGGTGATCGGCGTGCAGGGATACATGTACGTCCAGGCGGTCACCGGCTTGATGCTGGCGATCGCCTCTGGCGTGGCCATGTTCGCGGTCGGACTAGACAATGCGCTCTTCTGGGCGCTGGCGCTCTTCCTGCTCTCCTTCATTCCGGTGGTGGGCGTGATGGTCGGCAGTCTCGCCCCATCTCTGTTTGCGCTCCTGCAGTTCGACACCCCGGTCCCGGCCCTGATCGTCTTCGGGGTCATCCAGGTGGCCGCCGCCATTATCGGCAATATCGTGCTGCCGAAGATGCAAGCTGAGGCGCAGAACATCGACCCGGCGGCCAGCATGCTGGCCCTGGGCGCCTGGTCGCTCATCTGGGGGATTCCAGGCGCGTTCCTCGCGATCCCGCTGACCCTGGCGGTCATGTACGCCTTGGCCCACCACCCTTCGCTGGACTGGGTCGCAGTGCTGCTTTCCAACGACGGCGATCCGCTCTCGGAAGTCAGGGAAGCAGAGGCGAGCCGCCAGCTTGACGCATCCTAGGCGCCGGAGATGGCTTCGAGGTCGAGCACGACGACCTCGAAGGCATGGCCGCGGCCCTGGAGGCGAGCGGCCGCTATCGCGTGCTTCGCGAGCTGGCGCGCCGCGCGCCGCGCCCGCCCGCTCAAGACGCGCTCGTCCGGACGGGGCTTTTCGTCGATGTGGAGACCACAGGCCTTGATCCGGCTCGAGACGAGATCATCGAGCTGGCCATGGCGCCGTTCACCTATGACCTGAACGGGGAAGTGCTTGCGGTCGGCGAGGCGTTCAGCGCCCCGCGTGAACCGGCAGCGTCGATCACGCTGATCGGCTAAGCGGGCCAAGGCGCAAGACGCACGCCCGGAGCCCGCATCAGCTCTAGCCGTAGCGCTCGACGCTCTAAGGCCTTTTGTTCTGACCAGAGCCTGGATATCGCAGTTCCCGTGCAGCAACTCGTGCAGCTTCCCGGGACCTGGAGCGATCCGGCGGACCTCATCCAAGCCTTTGGCGATGAACCTTGGGCGCTTTGCCTGTCGAGTGGGCCACGGTGGACTTACATCGCCCGGGCCCCATCTGCCTGCGTGACGCTGACGGCGGCGCGTGGCGAAGAGGCGGTCCAACAACTCAAGGGCCTGCGCGGGCCTCTCGATCCGAAGCTGGGCCCAGGGCCAGCGCCCTTTTCAGGCGGTGTGGTCGGGCTGGCTTCCTATGATTTTGGCGAGCGATTGCAGAGGCTGGATCGCGGCGGAGCGTCGGCCTGGCCAGATCTCGTGGCCGCCAGGTTCGACGCCCTATTGGCTTTCGATCGCCAGGACCAGAAGGTCATGGCGATCGGGCGGGGGGAGGTGACCGCCCAAGCCCAGGAGCGGGCCGAGTTCGCCCGCAGCTGGCTTGACGGCAGAAGCTCGCCGGCGGCCGCGCGGGAGGGCGCGCTGTTCTTGCCCGATGATCCGATCGCCTATGAACGCGCCGTTGCAGACGTCGTCGACCGGATCGGCGCAGGCGAGATCTTTCAAGCCAATATCGCGCGGACCTGGCAAGGCGCGCTCAGCGGCCGGCCCGTCGATCTGTTCCGCCGTCTGGCCCACGCCAGCCCTGCGCCCTTCGCCGCTTACCTTCGGCTGACCGGACTTGCGCTCGTCTCGAACTCGCCCGAGCGCTTCATCGAGGTCCGCGACCGCCAGGCCCTGACCGAGCCGATCAAGGGAACGCGGCCTCGTGGCCGCGATGATGAAGAAGATGAGGCCCTGGCCCGCCAACTTGAGGCGAGCGCCAAGGACCGCGCCGAGAACCTCATGATCGTTGATCTCATGCGAAACGACCTGGCGCGCAGCTGCAGGCCTGGCAGCGTCTCGGTCCCGGCGCTGTTTGATCTTCGCAGCTACGCCAACGTCCACCACCTGGTGTCGATTGTACGAGGGGAACTGCAGGAGGATTTCGATGCGGTCGATCTCCTCTTGTCTGCATTTCCCCCGGGATCGGTCACCGGCGCGCCGAAAATCCAGGCGATGCGGGTGATCGCTGGGCACGAGACGCCGCGCGGTCCCTATTGCGGGTCGCTCTTTTGGTTGGGTTACGACGGCGCCATGGACTCCAATGTCTTGATCCGATCGATCGCCTGCACCGAGACCGCCGGGGGCTGGCTGGCCGAAGCTCGCGCGGGCGCGGGCATCGTGGCCGATAGCGATCCGCACGCCGAGCGCCTCGAAACCGAGGCGAAGATCTCGGCCATCGCCAAGGCTTTCTCCGGAGCGGCGCAATGAAACTGCCCCTAGATGATCGCGGCCTGCTCCTGGGCGATGGGCTTTTCGAAACCATCCTGGTCGTCGATGGCGTGGCGCACGCCCTGCCTGCGCACCTGGCCCGCATGGCGAGCGGGTGCGCCTCGCTCGGCTTGCCGCCGCTGGACGAGACCGCAGCGTGCGCTGCGATCACTCAAGCGGTGGGGCGTGGGGGCTCGGGCCGTCTTGCTGTCCGGCTTACCTTGACCGCCGGTTCGGGCGGGCGCGGGCTTGATCGTCCGGGTGACCTGACAGTTCGGCTGTTTGCGACGAGCGCGCCGACCGCACCTCCGCTTGAGCCAGCTCGTCTCATGCTGGCGAGCACACGGCGTAACGAAGGATCGCCAGCCTCCCGCCTAAAGACCCTCTCCTACATCGATGGCGTGATAGCGAGGCGCGAGGCCCGCGCTGCTGGGGCGGACGAGGCCTTGATGCTCAACAACCGCGGCGAGATCGCCAGTGCTGCGGCGGCCAACATCTTCTGGATCGCGGGCGAACGGCTTTTCACCCCAGCGCTCGAGTGCGGGGTTCTGGCCGGCACGATGCGCGCGCGCGTGATTGCAGCCGGCCAAGCCCTAGGCGTCTTGGTCGGTGAAGTGCGCGAGACGCCTGCCGTGCTCGCCGGCGCCGACGCGGCCTTCCTGACGAATGCTCTCGTCGGAATCAGAGAGGTAAGCGCTTTCATGGATCGCAAGTTCGAGGGGAGCGCCCTCGTGGGGAAGCTGGCGGGCGCCGTAGCGGCGAACTAGCGTCCGGAGTTGGTCCGGCAGATGTAGGCGATGACGTCGATCGCCTGGGCGATCCGCCCGCGCGGCCTTTCCACCCGTTGCTCGGCCAGCCGATGATGGAGGCCTGCCTCCCAGCGCCAATCGGGATCCTGACCGGTGGCGGCTCTGACCGGGCGCTCGCGCGCCAGGCCTTCGCCGACCGAGTTCCCGCATCGGTGGTCGCACGTCTCGGTATCGGAAAGCTGACCTCCCATCATAGTCGGGCGATCTCAGAGGGATTTGGCGCGGTTCTGAACCTTGCGGGTGTCGAGCTCTGGGCCCGCCACTGGGAAGGACGGATCGGCGGCGGGCGAAGCGCCGCGAACGCCTAGGGCGTTCGGCGCAAGAGTTCATCGGCGCTATCGAGGCGCGGCAGGCGCGCCTTGATCGCCGAGACGATGGAGGCATGAACGGCTTCGGGGAAGCCTGCAGGCATCTTGGCCAGCGCCTCTTCAGGCGCATCAATCGCCTTGGCTCGCACCTCCGCCAAGACCTTGGCGATCACCGCGGGGCCAAGACCCGCAGCCCGGGCCGTCTCTACGAAGTGCCGACCATGGATGTCGGCGATCTTGTAGCGAGGACTTGCGCCCACCGACATGGCCAGCTTGTAGCTGCGGTGAGAGATCTGCTTGGCGTCGAAGGCCGGCTGAGCGCTCAGGACGTCGTAGAACGGTGTCAGCTGGAACTGGCCTCTGGGCCTCAGGAAGAGGCTGAAGTTCTTGGCGTGACCGTCGGTCGCTCCGATAAGCCAGAAGAGGATCTGGCTCTTGAGCACCATGGCCTGATCGGTGTGGGGATCATCACTTTCCCGCAGCCTTTCCAGCATATCGACCAGACCTGGTCCGCCATGGCTCTGATACTTGCGAGTGGAGGGGACCGAGAGGGCCTGGCAGAAGTCCTCCTGCGGCAGACGCAGCAGTTGATCCTTGTTGCGCCAGCGTCGGTCGAAACGTTCGACGACCAGCACCCGCCGGCGGCCGAAGGTGGCGATTTCCGTGGCGGCCACGGGCAGGCCAAAGCTTTTAAGCAGGCTCAGGCAGTAATGTTCGTTCTCGACACTGTCCTTCAGGTCGATCACCCCAAAAGGCGTTGGAATCTCGCCGAGCTGAGGCTTGAGGATGTGGGTGGTCGGGGTCGTTCCGATCGGTCGCATCCATCTGCCCTCGTGTCGCAGCAGGGCGGTCTTCTCCTGCGCGCCGGCCACGGAGATGCGGAAGTCGTGCTCGGTATCGACCCCGAGCGGAGCCTTGGCGAGATTGGCCAGCAAGGCCTCGATTTCATCCTCGTCGATGGGGACGCCGCGCACGCTCTGCAGGGCGTCGATGGTTTCGCCTTCGGGCAGGAACTGCATGGCGCCGATGCAGTCCCGGCCGATCTGTTCCAACAGGCTGTAGGCGTCGACGCCACCGGCGCCCGTGCGCTCGGCCATCTGGCGGCGGACCTGCGGGCTGTCGGGCAACAGGTTCTCGAAGACCGCGAGCACGGCCTCGCCGCGCCATGGTGAGGTCCGAAGCGGCAAGGAGAGGGAAACCGGGAACGTAAACGCCCAGTCGATCCAGCTCTGGTCGTACTGGAACGCGATGGCGCCGGCGGCTTCCTTGTCGAGGCGACCGCAAAGGCGGTTGTTGATGAAGACCTGCAGGGGCGCATGAGCCTTGCGCCGAGGCATCAGAAGGCGTCCTCGATATCAGCCGTCGAACTCTTGCTGCGCGGCCCGATGGTCATCTCCAGGCCGAGCGCCGTCAGGAGATTGCAGACGGTCGCAAACTTCACGCCCGGCTGGCCAGATTCAATCTTGGAAACCATTTCCTGGCGCAGTCCGGTCAACTGGCCGAGCTCGGTCTGGGTAAGGCCTTTCTCACGCCGGATCTGTTGGATCGCGTGGCCCAGCTGCCGAGGAGAACGGGCTATGGTCCGGGACATGGCGGCGCTCCGATATGTCGTATAGGGCATATATCTTATTTATGCTGTTTTTTGCATATAAACCGTTTATGCGAAAATCAACATAAAGATGACTTATGCGATTTTCTGCATAACTACCTTCAACGACGCTCCCGAAGCCAGTCGAAGATCCGCCCATAGACCTCTCGCAGGCTTGCCGGGCGCGGCGACCATGTGTCCTTCGCCATAGGCTGTGATCAAGGGTGGCGTGCTTGCTGCCTGGCCAGCGCCGTGAACATCTCCTGGGCCTGGCTCAGGCGAACGAAGTCGGCGTCGCCATGAATGAGCAGAACCGCAGCGTTCATGGCCCCGGCCGTTCGATTTGAAATGATTTCTTCGACTCGCCGGGGCTGGATCTTGGGGAGCGGAAACAGCCCGAAGTCCAAGGGCGTGAACTGTTCTAAATGCTTCGCTTCCTGCTCGACACCAACCTTTGCATCCGGGTGTTGCGAGATCGGCCGCAGCAAGTACGCGAGCGGTTTAATCTCGAAGCTGACGGCCTCTGCATTTCCACGATAGTCCTCACCGAACTTCTCCACGGCGCGGCTAAATCCGCGCGACCTGAACAAAATCGAAATGAGGTGGAGCGCTTCGCCGCTCGGCTCGAAGTGCTGCCATTCGATGACGCCGCGGCTGACCACGCCGCCGAGATCCAAGCGAGCCTGGCGCGCCGGGGATTGCCCATCGGCGGTTACGATCTGCTGATCGCCGGCCACGCTCGAAGCCGTGGCCTCACGGTGGTGACCGGCAATCTTGCGCAGTTCGGTCGCGTAGATGGCTTGCGGTGCGAAGACTGGCTCGCCGAAGACTAAGTCCGCCCCGGTGCTGAGCAGCAGTCAGCTTCTGGCGCATCCAAGACATGAGCTGCGCCATCGGTTGAAACGGGGATCAAAAGCGGGCGCTGATCGTGAGGCCGGTGCGCCGGCCCGGCCCGGCCGCGCTGGCCGAGAACCCGTAGCTCTCGCCGATGAAGCCGGCGTCGGCGATGTACGCGGTGTTGAGGGCGTTGCGCATGAAGCCGGTGAGCGACCAGCCGCTTGGATGGGTGTAGGTCAGAGTCAGGTCGAGCAGGCCATAGGCCCCTTGACGCTCGTCCTGGACAAGGTCGGGCGCCAGCCCTCGCGAAAGCCCAGGCACGTCGTTGTCATCTGAAAAGAACACTTCCGACTGCCAGGCATAGGACGGTCGGAACGCCAAGGTCCCTCCGGCGAAGCTGCGCGATAGGTCCAGCCGGATGGAGGCCTTGTGGTCGGGGGCGAGGCGAAAGTGGTTGCCCTTCATGGCGCCGCTCGCCAGACGCGCGTGATTGAAGCCGTAGGTGGCCGTCGCTACGGCGCCCGGCGCCAGAACGAGGCGGGCTTCCAGCTCGGCGCCGACCGCCCGCGCCTCGCCGGCGTTGACCGTCCGCAGGAGTCCGCCTTCCAGGCGCGTGGTCTGGAAGTCCTTGTAGGCGTAGGCGTAGAGGGCTCCGTCAAGGCGCAGCCGTCCATCGGCGAGCTCGGCCTTACCGCCTATCTCCAGGGAGTCGACCGTCTCGGCCGGGGCGCGCCCGAAACGGGCAGGGCCATAGGGCGTGCTTGGGGCGCCGGCCACGAGCACCGTCGGTCGCCGGCCGCGCGCATAGGAGGCGTAGAGGTTGAGCTCGGGCGTCGGACTGTTGCGCGCCACCAGCCGCCAGCTCCAGCCGGAGTCCTTCAGGTCCGCAGACGCCTTGGCCCCGTCCGCCGTCGGGTGGAAGATCAGGCCGTAGGGCGGCGCCTGGCCTGGAGCGTCGCCGGCCAGCCGGGCGAGCAGCCTATGACGAGGTTCGGCGGTCGACGCGAGCGCGGCCAGCAGGGTTCCCAGCGTCGAGCCGCCCTCGGAATTGGTCGGGGCGACGCCGCTGGTCTTGTCGTCGTGGCTGAACCGCAGCCCAACTGACAACTCCCAGGCCGCAGACGGGCGGAAGCTGGCGTCGGCGAAGAGATCGAGCGAACGCGTGCGGCTGAAGTTCTGATTGATCTCCAGATAGCCTGGCTTCAGCCGGCCCGCGATCACGCTTGCCTGGGCCATGTCGATCGCGGCCCCGCGGCTGGAGGCCAGCGCCTGAACCTGCCCGGCGAGAAAAGCGGGCGCCGTCAGCGTGGCCAGCGACGGGGCGGGGTCGCTCAGCCCGCCGGCGATCCGCGCCAGCAGCAGACGCTCGTCGATCACGATCGGAACCCGCTGGGTGCCGTGCTCTGCGAACACGTTGAACCCGGCGAAGGCGCGCCAGCGTTGGCCGGCCTCGTACTCGATCCGGGCCTCGAGATTGGTTTCGACGCCGCGGGTCTGTTCCAGCAGGCTCACGACGGGCAGTGACATGCCATCGGCGTCTTGCCGCTCATCGGCCGCGAAACGCCGGTTGGAGAGCAGGCCCGAGAACCGCCAGTTGTCGGCCAGGTCCACTCGCAAGAGTCCCGTCGCCGAGACCAGTTCGCGGTCGAGACCGAGGCGGTCATCTACGCCATCCTGATCTGGCGCAGATAGAGCAGCGCCGGTATCGCGTCGCAAGTCGCCAATGGGCGCGCCTGTCCCCGGGGCGGTGGGCGTGTAGATCAGCGACTTCATGCCCGCGCCGGTCGGCCGGTTGCGCTCGAAGCTCAAGATCACGTCGGCGACCGCACGTTCTCCCGGCGCCAGCCGCAGCGAGAACCTGGCCGCGTCCGTGGCGATCGACTGTTGGGCCGGTCCGCCCAGCAGGTTGAGGACCATGCCATCGCGCCGGCGGCTCGCGCCGGCGATCCGCAGGGCCGCGACGTCGCCCATGGGAATGTTCACCGCCGCATCGAACGAGACCAGGCCATGATCACCGGCCGTGAGCGCGCCATAGGCGCTCGCAACGTTCAAACTGGCCTTGCGCTGGATGACGTTGATCGCCCCGGTCATGGCGCTGCGGCCATACAGCGTCGACTGGGGGCCCTTGGCCACCTCGATCCGCTCTATGTCGAAGAGCTCAAAATAGGCGCCGCGCTCCTTCGAAGCCGGCGCGCCGTCCTGGAAGACCGACAGCCGCGGTTCGCGGGTGGCGTCTCCCGACGCCTGGGTGATCCCCCGCATCGAGAAGCCCGCGGTGGCCGGCGAGGCGGCCGCGACATTGAGACCGGGCGCCAGGCGTGACACCTCGTCCATGCCCGAAAGGCCCAGGTTCTGCAGTTCCCGCCCCGAAATCTGCGTCAGGGCGATCGGCGTCTGGATCGCAAGGCGTTCGCGGCGTTCGGCCGTGACCACCAGTTCGGCCACGGGCAGCGGCGCGAGCGCCAGAGCCGGGTCGGGTGGCGGGGCTCGAGGTGCGGCGGAGGGCTGGATCATCATCACGCCGCGCGGCCCGGCGACGGCCGACAGGCCCGACCCAGCCAGCAGTCGAGACAGCGCCTGGTCCTGATCGAAGGCGCCGCGGACCTCCGGCGCCTGTTTGCCGGCCAGGAGCGCGGGGCTTGCGATCACCTGGGCGCCGCTGGTCAGGCTGAAGCTGGCCAGCGCCCCCGAGAGCGGCCCGGCCGAAATGGCGTAGTGACGAACCTCGCCGGCCACGGCCTTGCCGCCCGAGACGGCTAACAATCCGGCGACGGCGCCAGCGCAGGCGGTCTGGGACCAGCTCCACATCGCCAGAGGTTCAGGTCATGGGGCCGGGGCTGGGCGCAGCTCCACCGCGCCGTCGGCCCCGATGGCCGCCTGCACAGGCAGATAGGCCTCCACCGCCCTGACAAAGGCGGGTTGATCTCCGGCGTCGAACGCCCCGCTGATGCGCAGGTTCGAGACGGGCGGGGCCACCCGGATGGGGTGGGCCGAATACCGGGCGACCCGTTCGGCCGCCTCGGCCAGGGTGGCGTCGTCGAAGATCAGTTTGCCTGTGCGCCAAGCCAGCGCCGCGTCCGGATCGGCGCGGGCCACCTGGGAGCGGCCGTTCCGCGCTGTGTACTGATCGCCCGGTGAGAGCCGCGCGAGCAGTTTGTCGTCGGCTGCGCGGCGGACCTCGACCGATCCTTCGACCAAGGTCACCACTGACGCGCCCGGCGCCTGGTCGAGGTTGAACGCGGTGCCCGTCGCGACCACGACCTCCCGGCC
>JAEXKM010000176.1 GCA_023445705.1 Pseudomonadota bacterium | reverse complement strand
GCGCTTCTTGGACAGCTCCATATTGGCCTGCGGCGCGCCGACGGCGTCAGCCAGGCCCAGCACGCGCACGCGATCGATCTTGCAGGCCTTGGCCTGCCCGGCGGCGGCGGCCAGCACTGCATTGCCTTCACGGGTCAGTTCGGCGCTGTCCGGATCAAAATAGACCTGCACCGTGATGTCGTCGCAGGCCGCGGTTTCCTTGACGATGCTCGCCCGCGTCTTGCCCATGCTCGAGCAGCCCGCCAGCGCCACGCCCACGGCGGCCAGCGCCAGGATCGCCGAAGTCTTCATTTCCAGCCCCATTTAAACAGCCCTTCGCATGGAAAGGGCGGCCAGCTTAGCCGACCGCCCAATCAAGACTAGTCCTGGTTTCAACGTCGCACTCAGCGGGGGCTGCCGTCTTCCCAGTAATAACGGCCGCTGCTGGAGTCGTAGTAGTAATAGCGACCGGCGCGCTCATCGTAGTACTGGCGACGTTGATTGCCTTCCGCGCCGCAGCCGCCGTCCTGGCGGCAACCACGCACGACGCCCGCCGCGCCGCCCAGGGCAGCGCCGATCGCAGCGCCGGACCCAGCGTCGCCGCTGCCCACATTGTTCCCGATCACAGCGCCGGCCAGGGCGCCGAGCGCCGCGCCGCCGGCGGCGTTCCGCTCGACGTTCCCGGTGCTGGTGCAGGCCGAAGCCAGAATCGCCGCGCCGGCCAGCGCAGCCATAGGCATGAGAGATTTGGCCTTGAGCATCTAGCTCTCCTTACTTTATCCCGCCGACCCCAACGCGCCGCTTACGGCAGAGTTCCGACCGGAACTGTGTCACCCCGCCCCCGTTAGGGCCTTGCTTGAACCCCAAGAGGACCATGACCGAGCGACCCCAAATCTCCCGGATCGAGGCGGTCATCAACACGGCTTCCGGCGGCGCCACGCCCGCGGCGGCGGATGAGATGCAGGCTATCCTGAACGAGCGTGGCCTTGAGGCCAACATCCACGTCGCCAATGGCGCAGATGTGGCGGACCTGCTGCAAACCGCGGTGGATGCGCGACCCGACCTGCTGCTGGTGCTGGCCGGTGATGGCACTGCCCGGGCCGCCGCCGAGCTGGTCGGGCCTGAGGGGCCGCTGCTGGCGCCCCTGGCCGGCGGCACCATGAACATGCTGCCTCACGCGGTCTACGGGGCCGTCCCCTGGGGCAAGGCGCTGGCTGACGCCCTCGACCACGGTGTCGAGAAGTGCATCGGCGGCGGGCGTATCGACGACCGCAGCTTCCTGGTGGCGGCCATTGTCGGGGCTCTGGCGCTGTGGGCGCCTGCGCGTGAAGCTGTGCGCGAAGGCAAGATCCGCCTCGCCCTGGCCCGCATGCGACGGGCCTGGGGTCGGGCCTTTTCCGGCCGCCTGCGCTACGCCATCGACAGCGGCCCGCCGGGCAAGGCCGAGGCCCTGACCTTCCTGTGTCCCCTGGCCTCCAAGGCCCTGGACGACAGCGAGCAGCGCCTGGAGGCGGCGGTGATCGACGCCCGCAATCTCGCGGAGGTCGCGAGGATCGGCTTCAACGCCCTGGTCGACGACTGGCGCAAGGATCCGGCGGTCCAGGCGCTGCCTTGCCGCGAGGCCCGGATCTGGGCGGCCGGCCGCGTACCGGCCGTGCTCGACGGCGAACCGGCCTGGCTGCCCGCCAAGGTCAGCGTCGACTGGCGGCCCAAGCTGGCGCGGCTGCTCGCCCCGCCCCAGGAGCACGGCGTTTGATCCGTATCGCGCACCTCTCCGACATCCATTTCGGCGGGGAGCACGTGGCCGCAGTCGCCGCTGCGGCCGAGGCGCTGCAGGCTGTGCCTCCCGATCTCACCGTGGTTTCCGGCGACCTCACCCAGTTCGCCGAGCGTCGCGAGTTCGCCGACGCTGCCGCGTGGCTGGCGCAGATTCCCGGCCCGCGCCTTGTCTGTCCCGGCAATCATGACGCGCCCTATCTGGCCTGGTGGGAGCGGTTCCTGAATCCCTTCGGGCGCTTTGCGAAGGCCATCGGCCCGGTCGACCCTCAGACCCACCTCTCGCCAGGCCTGGCCGTGCGCGGCCTCAACACCGCGCGGGGCGTGCAGCCTCGGCTGAACTGGTCGAAGGGCCAGATCGCGCCCGCCCAGGCCCGTAGCGCGCTGGACTGGCTTTCCCGGGCGCCCGCCGACGCCCTGAAGATCGTCGTCTGCCACCATCCGCTGGTGGAGATGATCGGCGGCCCGATGACCGCGCGGGTCTGGGGCGGGGAGGCAGCGGCGCGCACCCTGGCCGAGGGCGGGGTGGACCTTGTCCTGTCCGGGCACATCCATGCGCCGTTCGTCTGGCCCTATCCCTATGGCGACGGGTGCACCCACGCGGTGGGGGCGGGCACGCTCTCGGTGCGTGAAAGGGGCGTGCCGCCGGGCTTCAACCTCATTGAGGCGGGCGAGGACCAGGTCACCGTGACGGCGCTGGCCTGGGGCGGTTCGCACTTCGAGCCGTTCCGCACCTGGTCCGTCGATCGCAGGCAGCAAAACGCCCGCCCCGGTTAGGGGCGGGCGCTCGCATGTCGTTCGCTGTCCTGGTGGCTACAGCGGGCTTCGGCCTCGAACCATGTGCATGATCAGAGACACCACAAAGAGAACCAGGAACACGAAGAACAGAATCTTGGCGACGCCCATGGCGGCGCCGGCGATCGAGGTAAATCCAAGTACGCCGGCGATCAGGGCGACCACCAGGAAAGTCAAAGCCCAACCGAGCATGTCGTTCCTCCGGAATTCGTGTCTTCCATAAGAACGCTTAGCCGTGCGGGCCGTTCCGAAAACTAAACCGGCTTCGGATGCTGCCAGCCTTCGGCGCCCGACTTCGAGGCTTCATACTGACTTTGGGCCAGTTCCCAGTTCGGCATGGCGTCGAACCAAGCCTTCAGGAAGCCTTCGCGGTCATTGCGGTAGTCGACGTAGTAGGCGTGCTCCCACAGGTCGCAGACCAGCAGCGGGACCAGGCCCTGCTGGGTCAGCAGATTCTCGCCGTCATGGGTGTCGACGATCTTCAGGGCGCCCTTGTCGGAGGCCAGCCAGACCCAGCCCGAACCGAAGTGGCCGACGCCCTTGGCGACGAACTCGGCCTTCAGCTTTTCCAGGCCGCCCAGGTCGCGGTCGATGGCGGCGGCCAGGTCGCCGGCCGGCTGCGCCTTGGCGGGGGACATGCATTCCCAGAAGAAGGTGTGGTTCCAGATCTGGGCGGCGTTGTTGAACAGCTTGCGGGCCTCGGCCTTGCCCGCGGCCTCGCGGATCACCTGTTCGAGGCTGGCCGGCTTCTCGCCCTTTTCCGATAGAATCTGATTGGTGACGTCGACATAGCGCTTGTGGTGCTTGTCGTGATGCAGGTGCATCGTCTCTTTCGAGATCACCGGCTCAAGCGCGGCGTGGTCGTAGGGAAGATCAGGCAGCTCAAACATGGACATTTCCTGGGATATCAGCGGTGAAACGCCGCAATGCCCAGCTAAACCCGGAATGTCCAGTTTGGTTCTTTATTTCTTGGTGGCGCGGCCTGCCATCAGCGCCGAGATGACCGTCGCCGTCGTGCGCGGATTCTTCAACGCCACCGCGGCGATGGCTCCCACGATGCCCAGCGCGACCAGCGGCTTGGCCTGAGCCAGTTCAAACATTCGCGAGGACATGTCGCGGTGCTCTTCCCGCTGATGACGCGGCGGGGCGGCGCGATAGAGCATCACGCCCGAGATGGCGCCGGCCAGCAGGACGGCGGCGCCCGCCACGATGACGCTGGCCCAGGCGTCGCCGACCACGGGCTTCACCGCCGCGTGCAGCGACAGCGCCAGGAAGACTACGCAAATGACGGCCGTCGCCGCGAGGGAGACGACGGCCGTGACGTAGTAGATCGCCTTGCGGAGGATCAATGCTTGCGGCCGCTCGACAGCAACAGGCCGATCAGCAGGCCGACGCCCAGGGCCGCGCCGGTGGCGATCAGCGGGCGTTCCTTCACGCGCTCGACGACGTAGCGCTGGGCTTCTTCCATGTGTTCGCCGGCGTTGTCGGCATAGGTGCGGCTCTGGGCGCGAATCTGCTCCAGACCCTCGGCCACGACCTTCTCGAACTTCTTGGCCGCGTCCCCGAAGCTGCGTTGCGCTTCGGCGGACAACTTGGAGGCGGAATCCGCGACGGCCTGGGCGGCGGCCTTGGCTTCGTCTTTGGCGTGGTCGACGGCGTTGGTGGCCATGTCAATCTCTCCAGGTCTTGGCGGATCAGGGGTTCGGGGGACTAGCTTAACTAGTCGAGCCTTGCCGGAACGTCAAAAACCATAAGCGGTTCCTGGTTGTCCGGAAAGCGATTTGGGGCTTCGATCCTGAATTCCCAACGTACAACTTATGGTTCCTGTCTTTCACCCTCGATCCCGGCTTTATGGTCACGCCATGGCGACGCGCGCCGAACACAATTTTGATCGTGAACGCCTCGAGCTGGCGCTCGAATCCGCGCGCCTGGGCGACTACGAGTGGGATCTCGTTCGCGATGTCGTCCGCGTCAGCCCGCGGATGAGCGAGATCACCGGCCTTCCTG
Source organism: Pseudomonadota bacterium (assembly GCA_023445705.1). Lineage (GTDB taxonomy): Bacteria > Pseudomonadota > Alphaproteobacteria > Caulobacterales > Caulobacteraceae > Phenylobacterium. The sequence continues at coordinate 6,405 of JAEXKM010000176.1, read as the reverse complement.
CCGGCGAGTCACCGGCGGAGAAGGGCGAGTTCCTCTATCGCGGCGTCCATCCCGACGACCGGGCCAAGACCCAGGCCGCGATGGAAGCCTCAATGCGCGACGAAGGGCGCTTCGAGGTCGAGTACCGCCGCATCCGCCAGGACGATGGCCGCACCGTCTGGGTCCGCACGTCGGGCATTCTCGCCTGCGGTGAAGACGGCCGGCCGATCAGCGCCTGCGGCATCGTCCAGGACATCGGTGACCAGCGGGCCGAGGACGACCGCCACCGCGCCCTGATGGCCGAGCTCGATCACCGCGTGAAAAACGTGCTGGCCGCGGTCCAGGCCCTGGCGCTGCAGACCGCCAAGCGCACCACCTCGCTCGACAGCTTTCTCACCACCTTCTCCGGCCGCCTGAAGGCCATGGCCTCGTCCAACGAGCTGCTGACCGCCGCGCGTTGGCGGGGGGCGGCGATTGCTCACCTGGCCGCCGCCGAACTCGGCGGCATCGCGCCGGGACAGACCCGTTGGGAGGGGCCCGAGCTCTTCCTGACCCCCCGCGCCGCCAACGCCCTCTCGCTGGCCCTGCACGAACTGGCCACCAACGCGGTGAAGTACGGCGCGCTCTCCACCGAAAACGGCCGGGTCGAGGTTCGCTGGAACCGTATCGCCGACGGCGGCTTCGAGCTCTTCTGGACCGAGACCGGCGGCCCGCCGGTCTCTCCTCCGACCCACAAGGGTTTCGGCGCCACCCTGCTGGGCCAGGTGACCGGCCGCGAACTGAACGGCGAGGCGGAGATCGAATATGGCCGTGGCGGCGTCCGCGCCCGTCTGCGCGCGGGCGCTGCGGCCGTGGTCTCGCGCCCCGACACGGTTCCGGAGGAGCCGTCGCCCCGCAAGATCGAGATCAGTCCCGCCGCCCAGGGCCCCGCCGACCTGCGCGGCGCCCGGGTCCTCATCGTCGAGGACGCGGTGCTCCTGGCGCTGGAGCTGGAAACTGGCCTTTCCGAAGCCGGCGCCCAGGTCGTCGGCCCGGCCTACGAACTGGAAGAGGCGATGAACCTGCTGAACGGCCCCCTCGACGCGGCCGTGCTCGACGCCAACCTGAACGGCCTCTCTGTCATCCCGGTCGCTGAGGCCCTGGCCGCCCGCAACGTGCCCTTCGTCTTCGCCACCGGCTATGGCGACGCCGGCGCGCCGCTCGGCTTCGACGCCCCGATCATCCGCAAGCCCTACGACGTCACCCAGGTCGCCGCCGCTGTGGCTGGCATCCTCGCCGAGCGTTAGGACCGCGCACGCAGGAACTCCACCATGGCCGGGACCGCAGCGCGGTCCTGGATCATGAACAGGTGCCCGCCTTCGAAGAATTCAGTTCCGCTCCAGGGATTCGCGAGGCCAGGCGCTCCAGCGTCTCGGGCAGGGCGATGCCGTCATAGCGTCCCCCCGCAACCAGGGTCGGGGCCTTGATCTGGTCCAGCCGATCCCAGGTGTCATGCCCGGCCCGCGCCTCAAGTTGCCGGTGCGCGCCTTGCTCGCGGCCCGGCTCTCCAGCGAAGGGATCGGCCGCCGCCAGGGCGATCGCCTTGGCGTAGGCCTCGGGATTGGCCGTCGCCCAGGCCGCGTCGCGGCGGGTGTCGGAGATCGGCGTCAGATGCTTCGCGCGCGCTTCGCCTTTCAGGTGCTCGACCTCGTGGAAGGGGAAGGAGGCTCCGCCCGCGCCGCCTGGCGAGGTGCAGGCCAGGACCAGCCGCCGGATCTTGCCCGGATGGCGCAGCGCCAGTTCCTGGGCGACCATGCCGCCGAACGAGACCCCGACCACATGGGCGTTCTCCCAGCCCTGGCTGTCCATCAGCGCGGCGGCGTCGTCGGCGTAGTCGGCCATGGAGTAGGGGATGTCGGGCTTGTCCGACCGCCCTAGCCCGCGCTGGTCGTACGAGATCATGTCGAAGGTCTTGGGGAATGGCCCGTCGAACTGGTTCGGCTTGTTGCGCAGGTCGCCCCCGGTGCCGGAGATGAACAGCAGCGGCTCGCCCGCTCCCGCACGCTCGAAATAGATGGAAAGGCCGTTCACGGCGGCGATGGGCATGGATCCTCCCGGCTTGTCGTCGCCACATTGACAGGCCGGCCCAGGGTTCGTCAGCTGTCGCGTGCAACCGGTGGGGGGGCAAAATGGTCGATCAACAGGCCGAGCGCGGCGTCATCGAGCGGGTCGGGTGGCTGCGGGCCGCAGTGCTCGGCGCCAATGACGGCATCGTCTCCACCGCCAGTCTGATCGTCGGGGTCGCCTCGGCCGCTCAGGGGCGAACCGACATCCTCATCGCCGGATGCGCGGCGCTCGTGGCCGGCGCCATGTCCATGGCGGCGGGCGAATATGTGTCGGTCAGCTCTCAGCGCGACACCGAGAACGCCGCCCTCGCCAAGGAGCGGCGCGAACTGGACGCCGATCCCGGGGCCGAGTTGGAGGAACTGGCCGCCCTCTACCAGGCGCGTGGACTCGATCCGCAGCTGGCCGCGGAGGTCGCGCGCCAGGTCAGCGCCCACGACGCCCTGGGCGCGCACGCCCGGGCGGAGCTCGGCATATCGGAAATCATGAGCGCCCGCCCAGTGCAGGCGGCCTTCACCTCGGCCGTCACCTTCACGGTTGGCGCGGCCCTGCCCTTGGTGGTTTCGCAGCTGTCGCCGCTGTCGATGGTGACGCCGGTGGTGGCCGTCGCCTCCATCATCTACCTGGCCCTGCTGGGCGCTATCGGCGCCTGGGCCGGACGTGCTCCGATCTGGCGCGCCGTCGTCCGTGTGACATTCTGGGGCGCCGTGGCGATGGCCATCACTGCGGGCGTCGGCGCCTTGTTCGGGGTGGCCGCCTAAGCCAGCCGCGGATCGGCGTCCTCGCGCCGGCGGCAGGTCAGGACCCGCCGGGAGCCTTCCCACACCGTCACGTGCGAGGCGGCCTCGTGTTCTGTCAGGATCGTCGCCGCGAGCCACAGCGCGGCCTGGTCGTCATCGCAGGTGAAGGCTTCGAAGCTGGGTGAAACCCCGTCGTCCTTGGTCGGGTAGAAGACGTAAAGAGGCATTCTGAATCCTTTCCAGGCGTAGCCTAGAAGAGGCCGCTGCGGCGTCCGGATGCCTTCGACACCGGACGCCGAGCTTTGGGAGCGCGCTCCCGTTCCCGCAGGGGCTAGACTTGGAGCTGGCCCGCCGCGTACTTGCCGCTGCGCTGATCGCGCTCGAGTTCGAAGCTCAGCTTCTGGCCTTCATTCAGGCCGGTCAGTCCAGCGCGCTCGACCGCGGAGATGTGCACGAACACATCGGCGCCGCCGTCGTCGGGTTGGATGAAGCCGAAACCCTTTTGGCCGTTAAACCACTTCACAACACCAGTTTTCATCTTGAAGTCCCTTTCCGGACATAAGTTCTCGCGCCCAGGAGTTGGGTCGCTGATCAAAAATTCGGATAGGTCAGGAGGCTGTTGCGAAGCTAATTTCTAAGAATTTTAGCGGCGCGGCGTCGAGCCAAAACGAGATTTGACTTTTTGACTATGCGCTGAAAACCGCACATCCCGCAAGTATGATTCGATAAAGCGCGAAAATATATTGACATGAGCTAAGATGCTCGGATGCAAAAAGGTCCAGTGCGCGCCGTTTTGACGGTCGCTCCCCATGACGGCGGATGGGCCGTCGAACTCGACGGCAGTGTCTTTGGTCATGCCCCCGACAAGGAGGTGGCCAAGGCCACCGCGCACAAGCACGCGCGCCAGATGCAAGACGATGGCCGGCCCTGTCAGGTCCGGGTCAGCGGCGAGATGGGGTTTTTCGCGACCTGACGCCCGCCGCCCGCAAGGGCCGCCCGTCAGGTGTTCACACCACGCCCTTGGCGCGCAGGTCTTCCACTTGCTGCGTGCTTAGCCCGACCTCGGACAGCACCTCGGCCGTATGCTCGCCGAGGCCGGGGCCGGGCCAGCGCACCGCGCCTGGCGTCTCCGACATCTTCGGGAATGCGTTCTGCATCTTCACCTTCCCGAACACCGGGTGCTCGACCTCCACGATGGCGTCGCGCGCCTGGTACTGCTCGTTTTCCAGCATGTCCGGGGCGCGGAAGATCCGGCCGCAGGGAATGCCCGCCGCCTCCAGGTGGTCGATCAGGTCGCCTAGCTTCCAGCCCGCGGTCCAGGCGCCGATGATCTCGTCCAGCTCCTTCTGGTTCGCCCCCCGCGCGGCATGGCTGACATAGCGCGGATCCGAGGCCAGCTCTGGGCGCCCCATCGCTTCGGCCAGGCGCGCAAACACGGTGTCGCCGTTGCCGCCGATAAGGATCATCTCTCCTGCAGCGCAGGGATAGACGTTCGACGGCGCGATGCCGGGCAGGATCGATCCCGACCGCTCGCGGACATAGCCGGTCAGGTCGTACTCGGTGACCAGGTTCTCCATCACCGCCAGCACGCTCTCATAAAGGGCGGCGTCGATCATCTGGCCGCGGCCGGTGCGCTCGCGGGCGTGCAGGGCCATCATGATCCCCATCACCGCGTGCATCGCCGTCAGCGAGTCGCCGATCGAGATCCCGGCCCGCGCCGGCGGCCGGTCCGGCTCGCCGGTGACGAAGCGAAGGCCCCCCATGGCTTCGCCGATCAGTCCATAGCCGGCGCGGCTGGCATAGGGGCCGGTCTGACCAAAACCAGAAACCCGCGCCACCACCAGCTTCGGATTGGTCGCGGCGAGGGTCTCATAGCCCATGCCCCACTTCTCCAGGGTCCCGGGCCGGAAGTTCTCGATCAGCACGTCGGCCTGGTCGATCAGCTTGCGGGCGATCTCCCGGCCCTCGGGCGTGCGCAGGTCCAGCCCGACCGAACGCTTGTTGCGGCCGATCACCGGCCACCAGGGCGACAGCCCCTTCGGTAGGCTGCGCCCCCATTGGCGCATGGGATCGCCCGTCTTCGGGTCTTCGATCTTGATCACGTCGGCGCCGAAGTCGCCCAGGATCTGCCCGCAGAACGGCCCGGCGATCAGGGTGCCCATCTCGATGACCTTCAGGCCCTTCAACGGCCCGCGGTTGGCTTCGTCCTGGTCCACCGGTTCGTCCTTTCCCGGAACTGATCACGCGCGCGTGAGTTTCGACTTGGTGCGTGGCTTCATGACCTGCCCGCCGCAACGTCTGTCAATCGCGTAGGAGCTTCCAATGCACCGTACCCTGCTTGTCGCAGGCGCGGCCGTCGCCGCTTTGTCTTTGGCCGCCTGCGGTCAGAAGACCGAGACCAAGGGCGCGGCGACCCCCGCCGAACAGGCCGCAACGCCGGACGCCAATCCTGCTGCGACCATCCCGACCCCGTCGAATGAGGCCGCCGCTCCGGACTTCGTCGCCAAGGCCGCCGCCAGCGATATGTTCGAAGTCGAGGCCGCCAAGATCGCGCAGAAGCGCTCGCAGAACGCCGAGGTGAAGAAGTTCGCCGGCGAGATGATCACCGCTCACACCAAGTCGACGGCAGACCTGAAGAAGGCGATCGCCGACTCTGGCCAGACCTTGACCCTGCCGGCGGCGCTGCCGTCTGATCTGCAGGGCAAGCTCGACGACCTGAACAAGGCCGACAACTTCGACAAGGCCTATATGGAAAACCAGGTCGACGCCCACCAGGCGGCTCTCGACCTGCTGCAACGCTACGCCCAGGACGGCGACGTCCCAGCCATCAAGGCCTTCGCCGCCGCCACCGCCCCGGTGGTCCAGCAGCACTACGACCACGCCAAGACCATCCGGGACGCGTTGAAGTAGGCCCGGCCATATCAGGATCGTCATCCCCGGCCGCGCCAGCGTGCCGGGGATCCATACGCATCTGCGCCCAACGGTCGCCCGCGGCGCTTACGGATGGCCGGGACCTTGCGGCCCGGCCATGACGAGCAAGAGTCGGGGCTGTTTCCCCTCCCACGGCGGCAGGGGTTCACATCCCTACTCTCCAGGCGTAAGGCGGCGCTATGACATCCTATGTCCTGCCGCCGCCCGCTCCCGCCGTAGCGCCCGTGGAGGGCGAGGCGGCTGTCTTCGCCATTCGCCGGGTCCTCTGCGTGGGCCGCAACTACGCCGCTCACCGCCGCGAGATGGGCGGCGATGACCGCGATCCGCCGTTCTTCTTTTCCAAGCCTGCCGACGCGGTGATCCCGCCCGGCGGAGCCGTTCCCTATCCCTCGCGGACCTCGAACCTGCATCACGAGATCGAACTGGTCGTGGCGCTCGGAGCCGGCGGCCGGGATGTGCCGCCCGAAAGGGCGCTGGACCTCGTCTATGGCTATGCGGTCGGCGTCGACCTGACCCGCCGCGACCTGCAAAACGCCGCCAAGGACAAGGGCCAGCCTTGGGACGCCGCCAAGGGCTTTGACGCCTCGGCGCCAATCTCGGCGATCCGGAAGTGGAGCGGCGCCCCGCCCCAGGGCCGTATCGCCCTGTCGGT
>JAEXKM010000135.1 GCA_023445705.1 Pseudomonadota bacterium | reverse complement strand
GCTGATAGCGACCCGCCAGGCGATCGCCCAGAAGAACATGGCCGTGGTGAAGCGCATCAGGACATCCAGCGTGCGCAGCAGCACCGGGTGGTCGAGGCCCGCTGCGATGCCGACCGTCTCGAACCAGATCTTGGCCGCCGCCAGCACCAGGTAAGGAACCATGGTCAGAGCGATCGGGGCGCTCCCGAGCCGTTCGGCCACGTCGTGCCGGCGCGCAAGCATGCCCAGCAGGAAGAAGAGCGGAATGGCGGGCCTGAGCACCAACGGGAACGCCAGGCCTGAAATGACCCAGACGAGAGCGGCCACAGCCGCCGCCCCGAGGCCCCAGGCCGGCGCCCGCGCCAGGAGCGGCGCGGCCAGCATGCAGATGAAGAGGTCACGCAGGAACGACATCTGCACGTTGATGTCGTTGGGGGTGGCCAGGCAGAAAAGCTCGTCGATCGTCCACCACAAGGTGTCGGGCTTGGGCGCAGCCAGCACGCCGGCATAGGCGGCGCCGGACACGATCAGGATCGCCAGGGCGTTCCAGAGGACCATCGGCGCGAGGATGGTTCTCGCCTTGCCCGCAACGAACGCGCCATAGGGACGGCGCGTCACCGAACCCATGACCAGCCAGCCGGATATGATGCTGAGCAACGGTACGGCGCTACGCCCCAGCAGTTCCATCAGGCCCCAGCGCAGCATCCCCTGAGGGCTGTCGTTGAGCCGAGCGAGTTCGGCGCCGGAGAGGCCGGTCCACGCATGGACATAGACGATCCCGAGGATGCACATCACCCTGGCGACGGCGATGGAATCCGAAAGGCGCGCGGCAGGCTTGCACCGTGCGTCGACCCCCGACCTGTTACTCAACTGGACGTTTCCTCGCGTTTCCTTCCGTCCCTTAAGGTCTTCAAACGCGGCTAAAGCGCGACCGCCTCACACCTGAGCCAAAAAACCGCATGCGTCTGTCGGACTGGGACTGGGTCGCACGTCCTAGCTGCAAACCCACGGAGAAGCGCCATGAACAATACCGCCGCCGAGCACGAACTGGTCCTGGAACGCGTCGTCGACGCACCTGCGGACAAGCTGTTCCGCGGCTGGACCGAACCGGAACTGATGAAGCAGTGGTTCGCGCCCAAGCCCTTCACGGTCACGAAGGTCGACGTCGACCTGCGCCCCGGTGGCAAGAGCCTGATCGTGATGAAAAGCCCCGAGGGCGAGGAATACCCCAGCCCCGGCGTCTATCTGGAAGTCGTCCCGAACAAGAAGCTGGTGTTCACCGACGCCTTTACCGACGGCTGGGTCCCGGCTGGGCCCTTCATGGTGTCGATCGTCACCTTCGAGGACCTCGGCGGCGGCAAGACGCGATATCGGGCGGTCGCCCGTCATTGGAAGGCCGAGGACCTCAAAACCCACGAGCAGATGGGCTTTCACGAGGGCTGGGGGATCTGCCTCGACCAGTTGGTCGAACTCGCCAAGACGCTGTGAGCGCCTTCGCGCGCGGAATTTGATCGAGATCAAAGCGCGGCGGCCAGAGCTTCGCTTCATGAGCTTGGCCGTAAGGCCGCCGCGCCCGCCCTGTCCCGGCCTCCCTCAGGTCGAAGGGCGGGCGCGGTTTCGGTCACGCTTGCCCCGTCCGAACCCCGCGCCTACGCTTCCCGGCATAACTTTACGCCATAAAGGGAAGCGACGATGAGCGCGGCGGTGGAAACGATCCAGAAGTCGGACGAAGTTCTCTACGAAGTGTCGGAGGGGGTCGCGACGCTCACCCTCAATCGGCCCGACCGGCTGAACACGATTTCCGGGCCGATGCTGGCCCAGCTCACCCAACTGCTGGTGAAGGCCAACGAGGATCCCGCCGTTCGGGTCATCGTGCTGACCGGCACAGGCCGCGCCTTCTGCGCCGGCCTCGACCTCGTCGACGCCACCCAGGGTAGCGGCATCGGATCCGAGAAGCAGGCCTCCTCCGTCTCGGTGAACATCGACCTGCGCAACACCCCGCCGACTGTGCTGTTCGCCATGGACAAGCCGACGATCTGCGCGCTGAACGGCTCCGCCGCCGGCTATGGCATGGACACGGCCATGGGCTGCGACATCCGCATCGCAGGCGAGAGCGCCAAGATGGCCGCGGCCTTCGTCAAGCGCGGCGTGGTGCCGGAGTCGGGTGGGACCTGGATCCTTCCTCGCCTGCTCGGCTGGGCCAAGGCCGCGGAACTGATCTTCACCGGGCGGACGCTGACCGCGCGGGAAAGCGTGGAGCTCGGCCTGATCAACGAGGTCGTACCCGACGACAAGCTGGCGAGCCGGGCTCGCGAAGTGGCCCTGGAGATCGCCGCCAACGCGCCTCTCGCCGTCCAGTCCGCCAAGCGGCTGATGCGCATGGCCCTGTCGGAACAGTTCAACGACCACGTACACCACGTCTACCTACAGTTCCTGCAACTGGTGCGGACCCATGACTTCCGAGAGGGCATGACCTCCTTCCTCGAAAAACGCCCTGCGGACTTCAAAGGTCGCTGACCTGCGCCTTCCGGGCCTCGGCGTCGAAACGCCGGGGCCCGGGCTTGGCTTCTGGCGCCGTTGGACTCGGAGCCTTTCAGCAATGATGAGCGATGACCCGTTCCGCGACGCGGTGAACACCGCGATCCTGTTGGCCCACCGGCTGGGCGAGCCGCGCGTCCTGGAGTTGCCCCAAGGGTTGGCCGACCGGCTTCGACTGGCCGCCGACGCCGGCGACTGGGATCCGGGCGCACCGTGCCGGTACCGCGGCCTGCGCGTCGCCCAGACCGACACCACCGACGCCCGGGTGCTGATCTGGGACCGCGCCCGCGAAACCGAGATGACCCAACCGGTCGCCTGGCGTTCGGACGCGATCTAGCGCCCGAACCGAGAGCGCCGGGGCAAACTGCGCCTTGGCCGAACGCCGGTATGTGTTCATATTGTTCGGCGATCAGCGAAGGCGGCGGCCTTGAACCTGCGGCGTTTCCTCGGCGAGCTTAAGAAGCGCAACGTCGTGCGGGTGGCCGGCGTCTACACGGTCACGGCCTGGGGCGTGTTCCAGGTCGCCAAGACCGTCTTCGAAACTCTCGAATTTCCCAAGTGGTTGTCGGCCTCGAGCCTGCTGGTCCTGGCCCTTGGCCTGCCGGTGGCCATCCTTGCGTCCTGGGCCTTCGAGGTCGGGCCGGACGGCGCCATCAGGCGAGCGCAACCGGCCGCCGCGGACGACCTGGCCCGTAAGCTCGGTTGGATGGACTGGGGCGCCTTGGGCGTGATCGCCGTGGCGGTCATGGTGTTCATCGCCTCGGCCTTCGGCCTGGCGCGATCGCTGAACGGAGAGGCTCCGGGCCTGGGGGGCGCGGCCGCCAAGTCGGTGGCGGTCCTTCCCTTCGCCAGCTTCGCGAGCGGCGAGGATTCCGAGTACTTCGCCGATGGCTTGACCGAGGAGGTCACTAACAGCCTGGCTCAAGTGCCCGACCTGAAAGTCGCTGGGCGTACGAGCGCCTTCTACTTCAAGGGCAAGAACGAGGACGTACGCGAGATCGGCAAGAAGCTGAATGTCGCGCATGTCGTGGAGGGAAGCGTACGCCGCTCGGGCCAGCGTCTGCGCGTCACCTGCCAACTGGTCAGCGTGCGCGACGGTTATCACCTATGGTCGGAAACCTATGATCGGACCATGGACGACGCCTTCGCCATCCAGAGCGAGATCGCCGAGGGCGTCGCCGACGCGCTGAAGGCCGAACTCAAGACCCAGGACGGAGAGCAGCGGCCGCGCGGCCGGCGCGATCCCGAAGCCTACGCCCTGGAGGTCGTCGCCAAGGGGCAGGTGCGCCGAATGGGCAAGGCGCAGGTGCTGTCGGCCCAGGCCATCTATCGCCAACTCATCGACATGGAGCCGGACAACGCCGATGCGCATGCCGGTTACGCCTTCGCCACGGCCTATCTCGTGCAGAACCATCTGGAGGGCGACTTCCTGCCCGCCGTGGCCCAGGCCGAGGTGGAAATCGACAAGGCCCTGAAGCTAGATCCCAAATCCGCCTCGGCCTACATGGCCCGGGGCCTGCTCTCGGCGATCCGCTTCATCCGGGAGGGCGACCAGAACGCGGAACTGCAGGCCCAAGCCTCCTATCGCAGAGCCGTCGAACTGGCGCCGCGCAACCCGGAGGCGCTGAGCCTCTATGGAGACTTCATGGCCAGCCGGGATCCGTTGCTGGCCGTGCCCTATCTGCGCCGGGCGCTGGACATCGATCCGCTCGACCGGATCGCCAACAACGCCCTGGCCGGCGCGTTGTTCAACACGGATCGCGCCGAAGAGGCCGAGCAACGCTATCGCGCCAATATCGAGCTCTTCCCGGACTTCGTGGATTCCAAGGAACAACTCGCCGACCTGATGGTGGAGACCGGCCGCCTGGACGAAGCGGTCGGATGGTACCGCCTGGCGGCCCAGCCGCTGACCGACCCTGCCGCCTCCCTGGCCTTGGCCAACACCTACTACAACCTCGGCATGGTGGGCGAAGCCGACGCCGCGCTGGAGCCGTGGAAGGCTCACCCCGTGGTCGGCGGCGTGGTGATCGCAATCCGCCTGATCGTCGCCGGCGACTTCCAGGGCTTGATGAACATGAGCCGGCAGTTGCTGGCCAAGCCACAGGCCGATCCGCTGTGGCGCAGCGGGGTGCAGATCGCGGGCATCCAGCTTGGGGACTTCGAAACGGCGCGCCAGCAGTTCCTGATCACCTCGCCGCAACTATTCGAACCACAACCCGAAGTCTCAAGACCCCTGGCGAACGAGGCCACGGGCGCGGCCTACGTCATCGCCAATACGGGCGATCGCGGCCAGGCCCAGCGTGTGCTGCAGGCGGTGTTGGAAGTGACTGCGCCCAAGCCGGGTCTGCGCCAGCCTCATGCCCGGCGGATCGCCCGCATGAAGGCCTACGCCCTGCTTGGCGACAACGAACGCGCCATCCTCGAACTGCGGACCGCCGTCGACCACGGCTATCGCCAGTTGGTCGACATCGACGGCTTCATGCGCATGGACGCCTATCCTATGGTCGCCACCCTGCGGGCCGACCCTCGCTTCAAGGCGGAGATCGCCCGCATCGACGCCGACAACGCCAGGATGCGCCAGAAGCTGACGGCGACGTCCGCGCCGCGTCAGGTCGTCGGCCGATAGGCGTCGGCAGAAATCGCCTGATCTAAGTCATTTCGGCCAAACCTTCGAAGGCATATCCGTCAGGCCTCGCCCAGGAGGTCTTCATGTTGGTCCGTCTCCTTGCAAGCCTGGCGCTGGCGCTCTCGCTGGCCACCGGAGCCGCCGCCCGCCCGCTGGTGGTGATCCTGGCCGATCCCCGCGGCACGGTCGCGACGGACCTGCTCGCGCCTTACGCCATCCTGGCCGACAGCGGCGCCGTTGAGGTCAGGGTGGCCTCCCCCACCTCCGCACCCGTCAAGCTGACGCCCGGCGAGGCCTGGGCGGCGCCGCAGATGACTTTCGCTCAGCTCGCCCAAGCCTATCCGCAAGGCCCGGACGTGGTCATTGTGCCGGCTCTGAGCGTCGAGGACGATCCGGCGCGGGCGGCGTGGCTGCAGACTCAGCTTCAGAGCGGGGCGCGGATCATGTCGATCTGCAACGGCGCCAAGGCCCTCGCCTCAGCCGGGCTGCTGGAGGGGCGCCAGGCGACAATCCACTGGTACAGCCTCGGACGCATGAAGAAGCGCTATCCCGACGTCGCCTGGCGGCATGACCAGCGCTGGGTTACCGACGGCCCGATCACCACCACCGCCGGGATCAGCGCCGCCGAGCCGGCCACCCTGCACCTGCTGGGAGAACTGGCCGGTCAGAACGTGATGCTGGCCACCGCCCGACGACTGGACCTGCCGCCACCTGACCAGCGCCACCGCGGCGAGGACTATCGCCTGACGCTGAAGGGGGCCATGACGGTCGTGGCCAATCGCCTGGCCTTCTGGCGGCGGGAGAAGGTGGCGGTGCCGCTGACGCCAGGCATGGACGAGCTCGCGTTCGGTGAAGCCATCGACGGCTGGTCGCGCACCTATCTTTCCACCGCGTGGGCCTCCGGCGCGCCGAGCGTCACCACGCGCCATGGCCTGCTGATCTATCGCAGTCGGGACCTGCCGGACCGCTTCGATCGCACCGTCATCTTGCCGGACCGGGCGGTCGCGGAGGCGACCTTCGAGCAGATCGGCGAAGCCTATGGCGATCGCACGGCCCGCTTCGTCGCCTTGCAGTTCGAACATCCCTACGGCGCGGTCACGGCGTGGTAGGGGCGGCCTTGGCCTCGAGCCGGTAACCGTCGGGGTCGATCACGAAGGCGGCGTAGTAGTCCGGCCCGTATTGCGGCCGTAGTCCGGGCGGCCCGTTGTCGGTCCCGCCCGCCTCCACGGCGGCGGCATGAAATCGGTCGACAGCATCGCGGCTGGGCGCAGCGAAGGCGAGGTGAAAGCCATCGCTTGGGGGGCGCACCGGGCCAGGCCGAACCGCGATCAGCAACTGGTCCTGGTCGCTGCCCGGCAGGCCGTATCCGATCGCGTGCTCACCGGTATAGACCCGGGCATAGCCGAGAGCTTCCATCGCGCGGTCATAAAACCGCGCGCTCCGCGCCAAGTCGCTGACTCCGAACGAGATGTGGCCGAGCATGTGTTCCCTCCGGTTCATGATGGCGCGCCGCCGCCTGGGTTCAAACCACCGCTGGCGAGGGCCGCGGCGATGCGCGCTGCGAGGTCGGCCATCTGTGGCTCGCTCATCTCCAGCACGCCTGTCCTCTCAACATCGAGGGCCGCGAATTGCTGACTCTGAAGGGGCGTCCCCGGCGGAAGCGGTGCGACATGCCAGTGGATGTGGCTGTTGGCCTGCTGGCTGCCGAGGGAGAGGATGTAGATCCGCTCGACGGTCAGGACCTCGCGCAGCGCCTCGGACACCGCGAACACCACCGCCTGCAAGCGCAGATAGTCTTCCAGGCCAAGATCGGCCGTGACCTGCTCGACATGCGCCTTCGGGCAGACCAGCACATAGCCGGCAAGGCTGGGATACTTGTTGAGGAACGCGATGGCGAAGTCGTCTTCGAAGACGACATGGTGGGCGAATTCCGGGTCACCGGCGACGAGGCCGCAGATAAAGCAGGGCCGCTCGCGGACAGACCGGAGATAGGCTTCAACATCGAACCTCGTCCGCGCCGACAAGACCGCCCCTCCCAGCCGCTTCAGCGGCGTGTCTCGAACCCGATGGCGCCGTCATCCTCAGCGGCCATGACCTGGATCTCGCGAACCATGGCGCCGGCCGGACCCTGACGGCAGGCTTCAACGAGCTGATCCAAAACATCGGCGGAGCCTATCGCCAATAGTTCTACCGAACCATCGGCGCAGTTGCGCACCCAGCCGTCCAGCTTCAACCGCCTTGCGGCCTGCTCGGACCACCAGCGATAGCCGACGCCCTGCACGCGTCCGACGATCCTCAACCGCCAAGCTTGACGTTCCATCGAGCAAGGATGCGCGCGGAGCCAGGTCGCTTCAACTGGAGCGATTTACATTCTTAGGTGGCGGCGCATAGTCACGCTGTCGGGGGACCTGTGCGGAGGACTGCAAGTGGACCGACGTCTGTTCCTGTCAGCAACTGTCGCAACATTGGCGGCGCCCGGCCTTGGCCTCGCCCAGGGCCCCGGCGGACAGCCAAAGGGCGGAGGCGGCAGACCACCATCCGGCGGCGGAGCACCGGGCCATCC
>JAEXKM010000061.1 GCA_023445705.1 Pseudomonadota bacterium | reverse complement strand
CCACATAGCTCTCGTTGAGATAGACCTCCGCCTCCTGCGGCGAGAGCGCCGGCGCATAGCCGAAGCCCTGGCCGTAGTCGCATCCGAGCGAAAGCAGTTGCCGGGCCATCTGGGCGTTCTCGACCCCCTCGGCCACGACCTCGAGCGAGAGATCCTGGCCGAGTTTGACGACCGACGACACGATCTTGGCCGAGCCTTCATTGGTGGCCATCGTCCGCACGAAATAACGGTCGATCTTGAGGGTGTCGAACGGCAGGCGCGTCAGATAGCTGAGCGACGAAAAGCCGGTGCCGAAGTCGTCCAAGGCCAAGGCCGCGCCAGCTTCACGCAGATTTCGCAGGACGATAGCGGCGCGATCGGGATCGCGCATGACATCGCCCTCAGTGACTTCCAGCTTCAGCGCGCCCGGTGGCAGGCCCGTCTCGCGGCGGATCGCAGACACGTCCGACACCAGGTCGGGACGATCGATTTCGCCGGTCGAAAGGTTCACCGCGACGGTCAGCTCGCCGGCCGCCCGGTGATTCCGGCGCCAGGTCGCCAGTTGCTGCGCCGCTTCGCGCATCATCAGCGCCCCGAGTTCGCTCATCAGTCCCATCTCTTCGCAGAGCGGAAGGAACTGATCGGGCGTCAGCAGCCCGCGACGCGGATGGCGCCAGCGGACCAGGGCTTCGAAGCCCGACAGAGCGCCGGTCGAGAGGCGGACGATCGGCTGGTAGAAAGGAACGATCTCATTGCGGCCCATCGCGCCGCGTAGGTCGCTCTCAAGGGCCAGCCGCGACAGGCCGTCGCTTTCAAGGCTGCGCCCGTAGGCCGCCGCGCCGCCGCGGCCGCCGCTCTTGGCCGCTTCCACAGCCAGTTCGGCCCGGCGCAGAAGCTCAGCCGCTTCGGGGGCGTCAGCCCCGCCCGCCGCTTCTACAGCGCCGATGGAAAGAGTTGGGTGAATATCGAACCCCGCCACGCGCAGCGGCTGTTCGAGCGCCTGACGCAGCGTCTCGGCGGCGGAACTCTTGCCGGTCGGGGTGAGGACCGCGAACTCGTCCTCGCCAACGCGCGCCAGCAGGGCGTGCGGCGGAAAGGCTGCGGCCAGGCGTGATCCGAGGGCGGCGAGCACCAGGTCGGCCCGCTCGTGGCCGAGAGCCTCGTTGAGTCGGCGCAGCCGGTCGAGGTCGGCGACCACGAGCTCCTGTTGTCCGGGCTGCTGCAGACGTTCGCGGGCCCGGGCCACGAAATTGCGGCGATCGAGCAAGCCCGTGAGCGGATCCTGCTCCGACGCGGCGAACTTGGCTTCCAAGGCCACGACGCCGGCGGCGCGATGGCCTTCTTCCAGCCAGACCCCCCGCCAGATGCAGATCCCACCGCCGCGCATGCGCAGGCGGACCGAGATCTCGGCGCCCGGTTCGCGAAGGCGCAGGATGTCTTCGGCGAGGGCCCGGTCAGGCGGAAGCGCAAGCGCCCGGATGGCGGCCGAAGAGCATTCGGGCGCCAGCGGCCCAAGGCCGAGCGACCGGGTCGCTCCGGTCAGGCTCAGGCGGTCCTTGTCAGGCTCCCATAGCCATAAGGCGACGTCGGCGGCGCCGAGCGCCTCCAAGGTCGTAGTCTGGTCCCAGCTCCAACGATCGTTCGGCATGGTCTCAAGCGGTTCAAGCCAACGCGCCGCAGAGCGGTCCGGCCCACGACAGCCGAGCTCGCTAAACAGACACCCCGTCGTCCGGCCCCTCGTGCGCCCGCAAGGGAGACACGAGACCGAACAACACATGATCGCGCCAGACGCCGTTAATTTTCAGATAAGCCTGCGCGAGCCCTTCTTCCCGGAACCCGGCTCGGTTGAGAAGTTTTCGGGACGGCTCGTTGCTCGGCAGACAGGCCGCTTCGAGCCTGTGCAGGGCGAGCGTCCGGAACGCGAAGACCGTCAGAGCCCGAACCGCCGCCAGGGTTTGCCCTTGTCGGGCAAAGGGTTGGCCGCACCAGTAACCGACCGATCCCATCTGCGCGACGCCGCGCCGGACGTTGGACAGCGTGATTCCCCCTGTGAGCGCGTCGTCCTTGGCGCGAAAGACGAAGAACGGAAAGGCGGTGCCGGCCTCCCGATCCCGTGCATACGCGGTCAGTCTGCGGCGGAAGGCCGCACGAGTCAGGTCATCGGCCGGCCAGGTCGGTTCCCAGGGTTGGAGGAAGTCCTTCGACTGGGTCCGCAGTTCACGCCATTCGGCGAAGTCCGTCGCACGCGGCGGACGCAGGCGTACGCCGTCACCCTCGATCCGAAGGCTGCTTTCCGGCGCGATCCAATCCAGCAAGGCCATGAATCGAGAGTCGCGGCCCTGCCCCCGGCCGTCAAGCACTGCGCGCCGTCAGCGCGTCAGAGCCTTTTCGAAAGCCTCAGCCGCCTTCAGCGCCGGCTTCGGGCCGAGCACGCTGGCGGCGACGGCGCCGGGCGCGAGGATCGATGCGCCGAGACTCATGATGTCGGCGGCGCTCACCGCATCGATCTGGCCTGCAAGTTCGCCAGGCGGCAGCGTCCGATCGAACAACAGGACCTGCGCGGCCGCCTGCTCGGCGCGCGACAACGGCTGCTCCCGCGCCATGAACATCGAGGCCTTCAGCTGGGCCTTGGCCCGGGAAAGCTCGGAAGGCTCGATTCGCTCGGCCATGCCGCGAATCTCGGCGGCCGCCACCTTGGCGAGTTCGACGGCGTCGCCAGCCGCGCAACCTGCAAAGACGCCAAGGACTCCGGTGTCGGCGTAAGTTTCCGAATAGGCGTCGACGGCGTAGGCGAGGCCACGCTTCTCACGCGCCTCCTGGAACAGGCGCGAGGCCATGCCTCCGCCGAGAATTTCCGCATAGAGTCGCAAGGCGAAATAGCGTTCGTCGCGCACGCCCACGGCCGGCAGCAGAAAGACCAGGTTCGCCTGTTCAAGGGCCTTGGAGGCCACTCGCGATCCGCCCGCAAACCGCGCTGCCTGTGGCGAGGCCGCCCCGAGGCCTTGAGCCTGCCCGAAATCTCTCTCGGCCAGGGCCAACAGCTCGTCCTCGTCCACCGCGCCCGACGCCGACACGACAAGGGTGTCCGGCGCATAGAGCGCCTCGCGCCAAGCCGAAAGGGTTTGCGATGACGACGTGGCGATACTTGCGTCGGTGCCCAGGATGGAGCGGCCGAGCGGCTGGTCCCCGAAGGCGGCTTCCTGCGCCATCTCGAAAACGAGGTCGTCGGGGGTGTCGGCCGCCTCGGCGATCTCCTGTCCGACCACCTGGATCTCGCGAACCAGATCGTCGGCGTTCATGGTTGGCCGCTGAATCAGGTCCGCCAGGACGGCTGAACCCAGGTCGAGTCCACCCTTGAGCGCGCGGATCTGAAAGCTCGTCCGCTCATAGCCGGTGGCGGCGTTGATCTGGCCGCCCTCGGCCTCGATCACCTCGACGATGTCTCGCGCCGAACGCTGCCCGGCGCCCTTGAACACCATGTGTTCAAGAAGATGCGACCAGCCGGATCGGGCCAGGTCTTCCGATCGCGCGCCGCGACCAGCGACGACCGACAGGGCCAGGGTCTCGAGACCGTCGATGGGGTCGCAGACGACGCGAACCCCATTGCTCAGCTTATGGATGGTGGGCAGTTGGTCAGCCTTCCGCAAAGGCCCGTACATAGGTCTTGATCGCCCCGGCGTCAGCGGGCAGGCGATCGAAACGCTCCGCCTTGTCGGCCAAATGGGCTGCGGTGCGCGGCATCACTGGCGTTTCGCCGGTCGCCGCTTCCACGGTTTCGGGGAACTTCGCCGCATGTGCGGTCGAGAGGACCACGATCGGCGCGGAGGTCGTCGCGCCGGCGATCTGCATGCCGGCCACGCCAACGGCCGTATGCGGATCGATCAACTCGCCGGTCTCGCGCAGGGTGGCGACGATCGTCCGGGTGGTTTCGCTCTCGCTGATCGCCACGCCCGTAAAGGTCTCGCGCATCATGGCCAGCGCCTGCGGCGGAATATCCAGGGCGCCGGTTTCCGCGAAAGCGGCGAAGGCCCGGGCGGTCTCCAGGCCATCGCGACGCACGCACTCGAAATAGAGGCGCTCGAAGTTCGACGCCGACTGGATGTCCATCGCCGGCGATTGGGTCGGCGCGGTCACGCCCCGGACGTAACGCCCCTCTTCGAAGGCCCGAGCCAGAATGTCGTTGGAGTTCGTGGCGATGATGATTCGCGCGATGGGGAGGCCCATCCGCTTGGCCACGTAGCCGGCGAAGCCGTCGCCGAAGTTGCCGGACGGAACGGCGAAGGCCACTTCACGGTGCGGCGCGCCAAGCGCCACCGCAGCGGTGAAGTAGTAGACGCACTGCGCAACGATACGGGCGAAGTTGATCGAGTTCACCGCCGACAGGCCGACCGCCTGCTTCAGCGATGCGTCGGACAGAGCCGTCTTCAGAATCGCCTGGCAGTCGTCGAAGTCGCCGGCCACTGCGACGCATCGCACATTGTCTTCCGCGGCCGTGGTCATGAAGCGGCGCTGGACTTCCGAGATCCGGCCATCGGGGAACATCACGACGATCTTGGTGTTCGATCGACCACGGAACGCCTCGACGGCGGCGCCGCCGGTGTCGCCGGACGTCGCGCAGAGAATCGTCTGGGTGCGGTGTTGCTCGCCAAGGACATGGTCCGACAGGCGCGCCAGGAGCTGCATCGCCACGTCTTTGAAAGCCAGGCTGGGCCCGTGGAAGAGTTCAGCCACGAAGCTGCCGGCGCCGAGTTGGCGAACCGGGACCACGGCGGCGTGCGTGAAGCTCGCATAGGCTTCGGCGCACATCTCATCGAGGATGTCGCGGCCGATCTCCTCGCCGACGAACTTGGCCAGCACTTCGGCCGCCACTTCGGCATAGGGACGCCCGGCGAAGGCCGCAATCTCTTCACGCGTGAAGGTCGGCCAGGCGTCGGGGACATAGAGCCCGCCATCGGGTGCGAGGCCCGAGAGAATCGCATCGACAAAACCAACGGAGGGCGCTTCCCCCCGCGTGGAAACGTACCGCATCAGGTCTTCCATCTACGCCAGAGCATGGCCGCATAGACGCCGACCAGGGCGACGGCAAGGCCGAACCAGGTCAGGGCGTATTCCAGATGGCGATTCGGAATGTCGGCGGGGAACGGCGCAGGATCTAGCGCAGCCCATTCCGGGTTCGACGATGTTTCCGCCATCAGCATCAGGGGCGCGGGCATATCGACACGAAGCGCCTTCGCCATGGCGGGGACATCGCGAACATACCAGCGATTGTCGGCCGGATCGTTGGCTGGGCTGAAGAGATTGCCCGCCTCGGGCTTGCGCAGCACGCCGACGATCTCGACCACGCGCTTGTCGGACACGTTGACGGGCGGCCGTGCTGAAATCGAGTCAGCGACGAAACCGCGGTCGACGAGAACGCTTCGATAGCGACCACTGGCGACGCGGCAAGCAGAAATGAGTCTGACCCCGGGCGTCCCCTCCCTCACAGAGAAGAGTTCGACAACCGGGGCGGCCGCCAGGCCGGGGCACGCGAGGCGAACACGCGTGAAATCAAGGTCGGCGCCGGCGCTCATGCGCTCGAGCGCGGCGGGCCCGGGTTGGGCGGGGGCCGCTTGCAACGCGGCGATCCGCGCGAGCAGCGATTCCTTCCACGCGAGGCGCTGCAGCTGCCAGGAGCCGAGGCCGACCAAAATAACGAGGGAGATACCCACCGCCACGGTCAGGCCGATGGGGAACTTGCGCTGCGAGCTAGTCATTGCGCGCTTCGGACGCCTTGTTGACGAACTGAGCTGCGAGCAGCACGCCCTTGAGCGGGCGGATCAGGCCCAGACAGACGAAGAGCGTCAGTGGCAGGAAAACGACGATGTGCACCCAGATCGGGGGCGAGAAGGCCAGCTCGGTGAAGAGCAAGGCGAAGGCGCAGAGAAAGCCCGCGATCAGGATCACGAAGACCGCGGGACCATCTCCGGAGTCCGCCTTGGCAAGGTCATAGCCGCAGTGATCGCAGGCCGGGGCGACCTTGAGGAACCCCTGGAAAAGACGCCCCTCTCCGCAATTCGGGCAGCGGCCGCGAAGGCCCGCCAGGAACGGATTGGGGCTGTCCATGTGGCGGTCTTAGTGGCCCGCCCCGCCGAACACCACGTAGATGAACGCGAAGAGGAAAAGCCAGACGACGTCGACGAAGTGCCAGTACCAGGCGGCGGCTTCGAAGCCGAAGTGCTTTTGGGGCGTGAAGCCGCCGCGCAGCAGGCGCAGCAGGCAGATAGCCAGGAAGATCGTCCCGATCAGCACGTGGAAGCCGTGGAAGCCGGTCGCCATGAAGAACGCCGAGCCGTAGAGGCCCGAGTTCGCTTGGTTTTCAGCACCGAAGAAGTAGTTGTGCGACAGGATGTGGTGGTACTCGTAGGCCTGCACCATGGTGAAGACCGCGCCGAGCGCGATGGTCAGGATGAGGCCGATCTTGGTCCCCTTGCGGTCGCCCTGCTGCAGCGCGTGGTGCGCCCAGGTCACGGTCGTACCCGACAGAAGCAGGATCAGGGTGTTCACCAGCGGCAGGTTCCACGCCGGCACCGTCTCGATACCTGCCGGAGGCCAGGTCGCCCAGGCCGCGCGCACTTCCTCGATCGAGGACAGGGTGCGGTGGCCGTGGAACAGGGCCATTTCGAAGAAGATCCAGAACCACGCGACGAAGAACATCACTTCCGACGCGATGAACATGATCATGCCGTAGCGCAGGCCGATCGATACGACGGGCGTATGGTCGCCGGCCTTCGATTCCTTGATCACGTCCGACCACCAGCCGTACATGGTGTAGAGCACGCCAGCGAAGCCGGCGGCGAAGAGCCACCAGGTGCCGGCCGGCATCCCGAACAGGCCCTTCATCCACATCACCAGGCCCATGAACATGACCGTGGCGGACATAGAACCCACGAACGGCCATGGGCTGGGAGGCAGCAGGTGGTAATCGTGCTTGACTTCGCCGTGGGCCATTTCGGTCCTAACCCCTCTCAGATCTCACAGACGCCCCCTCCTCTCTCGAGCGGACGAATGACAACTTGCGTGACGCTATAGCCCCGCCTTGGCCTTCACGCCAAGCGCGGAAGATAGCTTTGACGGATCAAGATCAGCGCGCTTTTCCGCCCGCTGAGCCGTCACCGACGGAAAGAACGTGTAGGACAGGGTGACTTCCCCCTTGCCCTTGGTCTCAAAGTCCTCAGCGAACTTCGGATCCACAAAATAAACGACTGGAAATTCAATGGTCTGACCAGGCCCAATGGTCTGGTCGTCAAAGCAGAAGCACTCGAGCTTCTGGAAATAGGCGCCCGCGGACTCCGGAACGACGTTATAGATCGCTCGGCCGGTGACCGCCTTGTCGCCGTTGTTCGTGACCTTGAAAAAAGCCAGCCCGGTCTCGCCGATCTTCAGTTCCTGCGAGAGCTGCTCGGCCGTGAACGTCCAGGGCAGATCACGGACGTTGGCGTCGAATCGAATGAGCAGCTTGCGCTCCAGCACCTTGTCCGGCGCGATGTCGGCGCGGCGGACGGTGCCATCGAAGCCGGTCACCTGACAGAAGGCCCGATAGAGCGGCACGGAAGCGAAGGAAGCGCCGACCATCGCGACGAACGCGCCGGCGCAGATCATCGCGACCTTCTTGTTACGCCTCGTCTCGGCCGAGAGCTCCGGCTTAGAACGGTCGCTGTCCAACATTTCCTCCCAAACGCACGATCGTCACCACGAAGACGAGGATGACGAAGAGCACCAGGCCTAGGGCCAGGGCGATATTACGTCCGCGACGGGCGCGAGCTTCGGCGGCGGGATCGGGCTTGGGCTCGCTCAACTGAAGGCTCCGAAGGCGGGTAGGTCGAAGACATGCTCGGCCAGCAGAGTGGCGAACAGCAGCGTCAGATAAAGGATCGAGAAAGCGAAGAGATTGCGCGCGTCCTTGGAACTGGCCTTCACGTCGTAAAGGCCGTCGTCGTTGCGCTCGCCCAGCTTCTCGCCCGCCCGGCTGCGGAAAACCCGCCAGGCGAGGACCAGGAAGAGCAGCCCGCCTAGGGCGGAGACCGCGAAATAGGTGATGCCGCCAAGGCCGGTGAAAGCCGGCGCGATGCAGATCGGGACGAACAGCAGGCTGTAGATCAGGATCTGCTTGCGGGTGGAGGCCGCGCCGGCGGTGACCGGCATCATCGGCACCCCGGCCTTCTGATAGTCCTCGCTGGTGTAAAGCGAGAGCGCCCAGAAGTGGGGCGGCGTCCACATGAAGATGATCGCGCACAACAGCCACGCATTGACCGGCGTCGTGCCGGTCGCCGCGGCCCAGCCGATGACCGGCGGCAACGCGCCGGCCAGACCGCCGATGACGATGTTCTGCGGCGTCGAGCGCTTCAGCCAGATCGTGTAGACCACGGCGTAGAAGAAGATGGTGAAGGCGAGCAGCCCGGCGGCCAGCCAGTTCGCGGTCATGCCCAGCAGCATCACCGAGAAGAGCGAAAGCACCACGCCCATGGCCAGGGCGTCGGCGCCCTGCACCTTTCCGGCCGGCACCGGCCGGCCACGGGTGCGGCGCATCTTGGCGTCGATATCAGCGTCGTACCACATGTTGAAGGCGGCCGACGCGCCGGCGCCCACGGCGATGCAGAAGATCGCGACCCCAGCGAGGATCGGATTCATCGACGAATTGGCGCAAATGAGACCGGTGATCGCCGTGAAGATCACGAGCGACATGACGCGCGGCTTCAGTAGCTGGACGTAGTCCTGCCACCGCGGGGGCGCGCTGCTGCGTGACATGGCTGGCGACATGGCCATCAGGATACTCTCAAAACGATCGGAGGGCGCGCGCTGGAATGTCCCAGCCCGCGCCCCCCAAAGGTCTCTGACAAGCTGGACCTAGTGGAGGTCCGGCTTCACGACCGGCAGTTCATTGAACTGGTGGAACGGCGGCGGCGAGGACAGAGTCCACTCCAGCGTCGTGGCGCCTTCGCCCCACGGGTTCGCCTCGGCCTTGCGACGGAAGATCATGGCGTCGATCAGGACGACGATGAAGATGCCGACGGCGACCAGGGTCACGGCGTAACCCACCGACGAAACGTGGTTCCAGAGGGTGAACGCCTCGGGATAGTCGATGTAGCGGCGCGGCATGCCCTGCAGACCCAGGAAGTGCTGCGGGAAGAACACCAGGTTCACACCGACGAACATGACCCAGAAGTGCAGTTGGCCGAGCCACTCGCGGTACTTCACGCCGAACATCTTCTCGAACCAGTAGTAGAAGCCCGCGAAGATGGCGAAGACCGCGCCCAGCGACAGCACGTAGTGGAAGTGCGCCACGACGTAATAGGTGTCGTGCAGGCTGTAGTCGATGCCGGCGTTGGCGAGGACCACGCCGGTCACGCCGCCGACGGTGAAGAGGAAGATGAAGCCGATCGCCCAGAGCATCGGCGTCTTGAAGTCGATGGAGCCGCCCCACATCGTGGCGATCCAGGAGAAGATCTTCACCCCGGTCGGAACCGCGATGACCATGGTCGCCGCGACGAAGTAGGCGCGGAGATTGATGCTCATGCCCACGGTGTACATGTGGTGCGCCCACACGACGAAGCCGATGAAGCCGATGGCCACCATGGCGTAGGCCATGGCGAGGTAACCGAAGACCGGCTTGCGCGAGAAGGTCGAGACGATGTGGCTGACGATGCCGAAGCCCGGCAGGATCAGGATGTACACTTCCGGGTGACCGAAGAACCAGAACAGGTGCTGGTACATGATCGGGTCGCCGCCACCGGCCGCGTCGAAGAAGTGGGTGTGGAAGTTACGGTCGGTCAGCAGCATCGTGATCGCGCCGGCCAGAACGGGCAGCGAGAGCAGCAGCAGGAAGACGGTGACCAGCACGGACCACACGAACAGCGGCATACGGTGCAGGGTCATGCCCGGCGCGCGCATGTTGAAGATCGTGGTGATGAAGTTGATCGCGCCCAGGATCGACGAAGCGCCGGCCAGGTGGAGCGACAGGATGGCGAGGTCGAACGCCGGACCGGCGTGACCCGAGGTCGAGAGCGGCGGATAGGCCGTCCAACCACCACCGAAGCCGCGGCCCGGACCACCGTCGGTGAACATCGAGGTCACCAGCAGGATCCACGCGGCCACCAGCAGCCAGAACGAGATGTTGTTCATCCGCGGGAAGGCCATATCCGGCGCGCCGATCATCAGCGGCACGAACCAGTTGCCGAACCCGCCGATCATCGCCGGCATGACCATGAAGAAGATCATGATCAGGGCGTGGGCGGTGACCACGGCGTTGTAGCCATGCTTGCTCTGCTCGACGAGGCCGAACAGATGAACCGAGGAGCCTTCCTTGAAGATCTGGATGCCCGGCTCGGCGAGCTCCCAGCGGATCAGACCCGAAAGCGCGCCGCCCACCAGGCCCGCCATGATGGCGAACAGCAGGTAGAGCGTACCGATGTCCTTGTGGTTGGTCGAAAAGAACCAACGGGCGATGAAGCCGGGCTTGTGTTCGGCTTCGTGGTGATCGTGAGCTGCGGCGTGTGCCATCTTACTCTTGTCCTAAGCTCATTTCGCAGCCGGCGCCGCGGCAGGCGCGGCGGGCGTGGAGGTCGGGGCCGGCGCAGCGCCGGCGGCCGGAGCCGCGG
>JAEXKM010000033.1 GCA_023445705.1 Pseudomonadota bacterium | reverse complement strand
ATGCGCAGCATCGGGACGGCGGGGGCCGCCGTGAGGCGGTCCCTCCCACCCTTCAGTCCTCCCCTAGCGGCGAGCCCCCCTCAGTCAGCCGGCGGCCGCCAGCTCCCCAATGGGGGAGCATCTTTTTCTTCTCAGATCCTCCCCATTGGGGGAGGTGGCGCGCGAAGCGCGACGGAGGGGGCCGCCGCTAGGCGGTGTCATCCCCGCCGGCCGCGTCCGCCGGGCCGCATCGGCGCCGGAGACCAGCCGCCTTTCGAGGGCTTGTGCACCCCGCCGGCGTTCCCGGCGCCGGGCGGCCCGCCGTGCTTCTTCTGGGCAAGCTGACGCTCGATGATCGCCTTGGCTCGCTCGGCCGGGCTGGGTTCCGGGGCGACCGGTGTGGGGACGTGCACGCGCACGGGCGCGCGCGGTTCCTTGGATTTGGGCATGCCTTGATATCCGTTCGTGTTGGATGGCCGCGCGGAAAGGCGCGGGGAAGAGGTCAGGCGCAGGCGCCTGCGAACCTCAGCTTCTCAACCGAACGAAATGCCACACACGGATCAGCCTCTGCTGGATGCGTGACTCGAGGCTAGCACGGCTGCTCCGAAGAGCAAGCTAGAGCCGTCGCCGTTCCATGCCGTCCAGCGCCGAGGATGACTCTGCGTCCGATGGGACGAATTGGGATGGAGATACTCGCGCGGACGTCTTGACCTTGGCGTGCTCGGCCATCACCTTCCGCGCGGACCAGATGGCTGGGCGATCGCGGCGGTTTCGGCTGTCGAGGAAAGTCCGGGCTCCACTATGACATGGCGGCGGGTAACGCCCGCCGGGGGCGACCCCAGGGATAGCGCCACAGAGAGCAGACCGCCTCGGTTTCGACCGGGGTAAGGGTGAAAGGGTGGGGTAAGAGCCCACCGCGGGCCTGGTGACAGGAACGGCATGGCAAGCCCCGCCAGGAGCAAGACCGAATAGGGATTCCGCGCCCCTTGCGGGGTAGGGCCGTCATAGGCCTGAGGCGTCCGGGTAGGTCGCGAGAACCGTCCAGCAATGGGCGGTCCAGAGGAATGATCGTCACGTCCGTTCGCGGGCGCACAGAACCCGGCTTACAGGCCGTCTGGTCCCTTGTTCTCCACAATCCATGCACCGCGTGTCCCAAGCTGGGCCACATTACTTAACAAGTTCGCGGTATGTTCTGTGGATTGTTGTTCGTCGGCCCAAGTCTATCCGGTCAACATCTTTGAAATTCCCGGGAATCGATGTTTGGAGTCATTGTTTCCCAATTGATCCCATGTTAACCCAATCAGCATCGATTGAGCTCTGGCGGATCGTCGGTATCGGCGCGCCGCGGGGCTGAATCGGATGGAGCGGCGGCTCGCTTGGAGCCGTGAACTGGGGCTGGCGGGATGTTTCTCTCGACCTTCGAGAAACAGGTGGACGCCAAGCGGCGTATCGTCGTGCCGCTGGAATTCCGCGCGCTCCTGTCGGGGCCGTTCGACGGCATCGTCTGCTTCCCCTCCATCGAAGCCGACTGCATCGAGGGCGGCGGCAAGGCCCTGTTCGACCGCTACATGGCGCTGATCGAGGAGTTGCCGTTCGGCGATCCCGTCCGCTCGGCCATCGAGCTTTCGGTTCTGGGCGGCCAGGCGAAGATGAGCTTCGATACCGCGGGCCGGATCACCCTTCCTGAACAGCTTTGCGACCAGTTCGGCCTGAGCGACTGGGTCGTGCTGGTCGGCCTGGGCGACCGTTTCCAGATCTGGGAGCGCGAGGCGTTCCAGGCGCATCGGGCGGCGCAGCGCGAACTGGCGCGCGCCGGTCTGGCCGAGCTTCGTGCGCAGCAGCGCGCGGCCAAGCTGGGGGTTGGGCAATGAGCGCGCCCCACACCTCCGTCCTGCTGAGCGAAGTCATCGAGGCGCTGGAGCCGGCGCCCGGCAAGCTGATCGTCGATGGCACCTTCGGAGCCGGCGGTTACTCGCGCGCCTTCCTCGCCGCCGGCGCCAGTGTGGTCGCCTTCGACCGCGATCCCAGCGCCCGGCGCTTCGCCGAAGGGCTGGGAGAGAACTTCCGGCTCATCGATGCGCGTTTCTCGGAGATGGCCGAAGAACTGGGGGAGGGCGTCGCCGACGGCGTGGCCCTGGACCTCGGCGTCTCGTCCATGCAGCTCGATCAGGCCGAGCGCGGTTTCTCCTTCATGCGCGACGGTCCGCTGGACATGCGGATGGGCGCCAGCGGGCCGACCGCCGCCGACATCGTCAACACCGCCGAGCAGGCCGAGCTGGCGCGCATCCTCTTCGTCTACGGCGAAGAACGGCAGTCGCGTCGCGTCGCCTCGGCCATCGTCCGCCGGCGCGCGGAGCAGCCGTTCACCCGGACGCTGGACCTGGCCGAGCACATCGAGCGCGCCTTGGGCGGGCGTCGCGGCGCCAAGGTCCATCCGGCGACCCGGTCGTTCCAGGGCCTGCGTATCGCGGTCAACGAGGAGCTGTCCGAGCTCGAAGCGGGCCTGGTGGCCGCAGAGCGCACCCTGAAACCGGGCGGGCGCCTCGCCGTCGTCACCTTCCATTCGCTGGAAGACCGGATCGCCAAGGCCTTCTTCTCGGAGCGGGCGGGCAAGACCCCTGGCGGCTCGCGGCACGCCCCGCCGGTCGAGGCCAAGGCCGAGCCCAGCTTCAAGTTGCTGTTCAACGGCGCCCAAGCGCCCACGGACGCCGAGACCGCGACCAATCCGCGCGCGCGTTCCGCCAAGCTGAGGGTGGGGGTTCGCACCTCTGCGCCGGTGTGGAAGGAGGCCGCATGAGCCTGCTCGACCGGAAGATTCGCGGTTTCCGCCTCGTCGACGTCGTCGCCCTCGGGGTGCTGATGGCGATGATCCTCGCCGTCTATCTGGCCAAGACCATGGCCGGGTCCGAGCGCGCGGAGATCGCCTCCATCGAGCGACAGATCGAGGCCGAGAAGGCGCGGATCCGGCTGCTGCAGGCTGAGGTCGCCCATCTGGAGCAGCCCTCGCGGATCGAGGCGCTCTCCACCGCCCATCTCGGCATGGCTCCGGTCGAGGCCAAGCACGAAACCACCATCGATAAGCTGGGCGAAGTCGCCCTCGGGAAACCCAAGCCGTGAGCCTCGCCCACCCGACATTCGAAGCGCCCGGCTGGCGCTGGCTGAAGGACAAGGTTTGGGGCCTGGAGCACGCCTTCGAGCGCGCGCGCGCCGCGGGCAAGGCCGAGGACGACACCCGGATCCGCATCTTCTTCGTGCTGGCCCTGTTTGCGACGGCCTTCATGGTGCTGGCCATCGGCGCCACGCGGGCGGCCATGTTCTCGGACGCCGGCCGGGGCGGGGCCTACGCTGGGCCGGTGGGCGCGGCGCGCGCGGACCTGGTCGACCGCAACGGCGCGATGCTCGCCGCGGACCTGTTGCACTACGGCCTCTACGTCGATCCGCGCGAGATCTGGGACGCCGACGAAGTTCGCCGCAACCTGCTGCGCACCTTCCCGGACCTCAATCGCCAGCGGCTGAACAAGGTGCTGTCGGGCGAACGCCGCGGCTTTGTCGCCAGCGGCCTGACGCCGGAACAACGCAACCGCGTCCATGCCCTTGGCCTGCCGGGGGTCAGCTTCGAGCCGGAAGAGCGCCGGGTCTATCCGCTGGGTCACACCGCTGCGCACCTGATCGGCTTCGCCGACACCGGTGGGGTGGGGCTGGCCGGCGCCGAACGCGCCCTGAACGACACTATCCGCGCTGGCGGCGGCGGCACGACGCCGGTCGCGCTCTCCATCGACCTGCGGGTGCAGGCCGCGCTGGAGGACGAACTCTACAAGGCCGCGGCCGAGTTCGGGCCCAAGGGGGCCGTCGGGATCGTGACCAACGTCCATACCGGTGAAATCCTCGGCATGGCCAGCTATCCGACCTTCGATCCGAACCAGGCGGCCAAGGCGGACGACAATGCGCGCCTCAACCGCGCCGCGGCGTCGATCTACGAGATGGGTTCGACCTTCAAGGCGTTCACCGTCGCCATCGGCCTGGACACCGGCGTGGCCACGCCGTCCTCGACCTTCGATGCGCGCCAGCCGTTCCAACTGGGCTATCGGACCATCAAGGACTACCACGCCGCCCGAAAGATCCTGACACTGGTCGAGGTCTTCCAGCATTCGTCGAACATCGGCACCGCCAAGCTGGCGGAAAGCATCGGCGGCGAGCGGCTTAGCAAGTATTTCATCGGCCTTGGCCTGACCCGTCCGGCCCAAGTGGAACTGATGGAGTCGGCCCGCCCGCTGACCCCGCGCAAGTGGGACATGGACGCGGTGGCCTCCACCTCCTTCGGGCACGGCATGAACGTCAGCCCCCTGGCTGTCACCTCGGCCATGGGCGCGCTGCTGAACGGCGGCTACCTCGTGCCGCTGACCATCAAGAAGCTCGATCCCGATCAGCGCCCGAAGGGGCAGCGGGTGGTGTCGGAGCAGACCTCGCTGCAGATGCTGCAGATCATGCGCGCCAACGTCATCGGCGGCAGCGGCAAGTCCGCCAACGCGCCCGGCCTGTCGGTCGGCGGCAAGACGGGGACGGGTGAGAAGTATGACCCGGCGATCCGTGGCTACTCGACCCAGCGTCAGGTCTCGTCCTTCGCCGCGGTGTTCCCGACCTCCGGGACTGTGGAGCAGGACCGCTACTTCGTGCTGATCCTGATGGACGAGCCGCACGGGACGGCCAAGACCTACGGCTATTCGACCGGCGGCTGGGTGGCCGCGCCCGCCGCAGGGCGGGTGATCGACCGCATCGCGCCGTTCCTGAACGTCCAGCGCCAGCCTGAAGTGATCAAGGTCATCGGCGCGGACGCGGCTGAGCCTCTGGCGGACGGCCACTGATGTCCAAGCCGCTTTCAGTCCTGGTGCAGCGCGCCTTCGCGCAGGACCCGCTGATCGAGGGTGTCACGGCCGACAGCCGCAAGGTGAGGCCGGGCTTCCTGTTCGCGGCCCTGCCGGGCTCCAAGGTCGACGGCAAGGACTTCGTGCCCAAGGCCGTTGCGGCAGGCGCCGCTGCGGTGATCGCAGACGCCGAGATCCCGGGCCTCGAGATTCCGGTGATCGTCACCCCTGATCCGCGGCGCGTATACGCCTTGGCCGCCCGCGCCTTCTGGGGCGCCCAGCCGCCTGTGGTGGTTGCGGTCACCGGCACGAACGGCAAGACCTCGGTCGCCGCCTTCTGCCGCCAGATATTCAACCGCCTCGGTCACAAGGCCGCCAGCATGGGCACCCTCGGCGTGCGGGCGACCGGGCCAGGCCTCGACGAACAGCTCACCCCGCCCGGCCTGACGACGCCGGACGCCGCCGATGTCGCCGAGCTGTTGTCGGTCCTGGCCGCCAAGGGCGTGACCCATCTGGCGATGGAGGCGTCCTCTCACGGCATCGACCAGCGGCGCCTCGACGGCGTCACCCTGAAGGCGGCGGGCTTCCTGAATCTCACCCAGGACCACCTGGATTATCACCACAGCATGGAAGCCTACCGGGACGCCAAGCTGCGGCTGTTCGAGGAGCTGCTGCCGCGCGGCGGCACGGCGGTGCTGAACGCGGATTCCGACGCTTACGGAGCCTTTGCGGCGTCGGCGGTGTGCGCCGGCCACTCGGTGCTGTCGGTGGGCGAGGCGGGGCAGGGGCTGCGCCTGATCGAGCACTCTCCGACCCCCGACGGCCAGTCGCTGAAGATCGAGGCGCGGGGCAAGGTCTATCACGTCCGCCTGCCGCTGGCCGGCGCTTTCCAGGCTTCCAACGCCCTGGTGGCGGCCGGCCTCTGCATCGCCGCGGGCGAGCCCGTCGCCGAGGTGCTGGCGGCGCTGGAAACCCTCGAAGGCGCGCCCGGCCGGCTGCAACGGGTCGGTACCGGCGCCAAGGGCGGTGAAGCCTATGTGGACTACGCCCACACGCCCGATGGCCTGGAGACGGTGCTGAAGTCTCTGCGACCGCACGTCGATGGCAAGTTGATCGTGGTGTTCGGCGCCGGCGGCGACCGTGATCGCACCAAGCGGCCGCTGATGGGTCTGGCCGCCGCGCAGTACGCGGACATCGCCATCGTCACCGACGACAATCCGCGTACCGAGGACCCGGCCGCGATCCGCGCCGAGGTGCTCGCGGGTGCGCCGGGTTCGCGCGAAGTCGGCGACCGACGCGAGGCGATCCGCGCCGGTGTGGCGCTGCTGGGACCGGGCGATGTGCTGGTGGTCGCCGGCAAGGGCCACGAGAACTATCAGACCATCGGCACGACCAGCCATTTCTTCGACGACGTGGCGGAAGTCGCCGCAGCCTTGGGAGCCGCCAATGGCTGATCCGCTCTGGACCTCCGACGAGATCGTCGCCGCAACGGGCGGAACGCTGTCTGGCGATGCCTTTTCGGTAAATGGGGTCTCCATCGACACCCGCAGCATCGAGACGGACGACCTGTTCGTGGCGCTGGCCGGCGCGCGGGACGGGCATGAGTTCGTGCCCCAGGCCCTGGCGGCGGGCGCGGCGGGAACTCTGGCCGCCAAGCGGGTCGAGGGCTCCAGCGTTCTGGTCGAAGACACCCTCCAGGCATTGGAAAGGCTCGGGGAAGCCGCTCGTCTTCGGGCGCCCCAGACCCGCCGCGGCGCGGTCACCGGCTCGGTCGGCAAGACCAGCGTGACGCAGGCGGTCCGCGCGGGTCTCGCGCGGGCGGGCAAGGCCCATTCCTCGGTCAAGAGCTACAACAACCACATCGGCGTGCCTCTGACGCTGGCCAGGATGCCGCGCGACACTGAACGGGCCGTCTTCGAGATCGGCATGAACCACGCCGACGAGATCACGCCGCTGTCGCGGATGGTGCGTCCCCACGCGGCCCTGATCACCACGGTGGGACCGGTCCACGTCGAGAACTTCCCCGACGGCGAGACGGGCGTCGCCAAGGCCAAGGCCGAGATCTTTGCGGGCATCGAACCGGGCGGCGTCGCCATCCTGAACGCCGACAACAATTGGTACGAGCTGCTGGCAGAGGAGGCGCACAAGGCCGGCGCCACCGTGCGCAGCTTCGGCGCGGGGCGCGACTGCGACGCGCAACTCGTCGACTTCGCCCCTGAGGTCGGTCGCGCCGCCATCAAGGCGCGCCTGCATGGCAAGGCCCTCGACTTCAGCATCCTGCAGACCGGCTTCCACTGGGGCCCGAACAGCATGGCCGTCCTGCTGATGCTCGAGGCGCTGGACGTCGGCCTCGACGACAGCATCGCAGCCCTGAGCGCCTTCGAACCCTTGGCTGGGCGCGGCGCGGAAACCGCCGTGAAGATCGCGGGCGGCGCCTTCACCCTTATCGACGAGAGCTACAACGCCAACCCCGTCTCGATGGCGGCCGCCTTCCGGAGTCTCGGCGCACGCCAGGCGGGTGGGCGGCGGATTGTCGCGCTTACCGATATGTTGGAGCTCGGCGCCGAGGGCCCGAGCTTCCACGCAGCCCTTGCTGCGCCTCTGGAAGAGGCCTCCGTGGACCTGGTCTTCTGCGCCGGTCCGCTCATGAAATCCCTCTGGGACTCCCTTCCGCCGACTCGTCGCGGCGGCTACGCGGAAACGGCGGCGGAGCTGGCGCCGCTGGTCGGCACGGCTGTGGAGCCGGGCGACCTCGTGATGGTCAAGGGGTCCAACGGCTCGAGAGCCGGCGCGATTGCGATCGCGCTGAAGGCGCTCGACGTGCGTTCGGGGGAGACGGGCTGATGCTCTATTGGCTGTATCAACAGCTCGCCGCGGACGGCTATGTGCCGTTCCTCAACCTCTTGAAGTATCAAACCTTCCGGACCGGCATGGCCATCTTCACGGCCCAGCTCGTTGTCGTGGCCATGGGCTCGCGCTTCATCCGGTGGATGCAGGCCAAGCAGGGCAAGGGCCAGCCGATCCGCGCCGACGGCATCGAGCGTCACGTGGTCGAGAAGGCCGGCACGCCGACCATGGGCGGGGTGATGATCCTGGCCGGCCTGCTGGTCGGCACGCTGCTGTGGTCCGACCTGTCCAATGTCTATGTCTGGGTCGTGGTGCTGGTCACCGCCGGCTACGGCGTGCTGGGCTTCACCGACGACTACGCAAAGGTGACCAAGCAGTCGACGGCTGGCGTTTCTGGCAAGATCCGGCTGGTGCTGGAGGCGTTGATCGCCCTGGCCGCGGTCGCGCTGATGATCGTCTACGGAACCAGCCCGCCCGAAACGCCCGATCTTTCGACCTCGGTGACCTTCCCGATCTTCAAGCAGGCGGTGCTCCCGCTGGGCTGGTTCTACCTGATCTTCGGGGCTTTCATCATCGTGGGCGCCGCTAACGCCGTGAACTTCACGGACGGCTTGGACGGCCTGGCCACCGTGCCGGTGATGATTGCGGCGGCGGCCTTCGGCCTGATCGCCTACCTGGTCGGCAACTACGTCTTCGCGCAGTACCTGCAACTGCACTTCGTCCCCGGCGTGGGCGAGGTGGCGATCTATTGCGGCGCGATGATCGGGGCCGGCCTGGGCTTTCTTTGGTACAACGCCCCACCGGCCAAGATCTTCATGGGCGACACCGGTTCGCTGGCCCTGGGCGGCGGCATCGGCGCGGTCGCGGTGGCGACCAAGCATGAGATCGTGCTGGGCGTCATCGGCGGGCTCTTTGTCATGGAGACGCTCTCGGTCATGATCCAGGTCGCGTCCTTCAAACTGACCGGCAAGCGCGTGTTCCGCATGGCGCCCATCCATCATCACTTCGAAAAGCTCGGCTGGTCGGAAAGCACCGTCGTGATCCGCTTCTGGATCATCGCCGTCATGCTGGCCCTCCTGGGCCTGGCCACGCTGAAGCTGCGATAGGGAGGGCAGGCGCGCGTCATGATTCCGGTTCGCGGCTTCGAAGGCAGGAAGGTCGCCGTGTTCGGCCTCGCCCGCACCGGGCTCACGGCCGCGCGCGCGTTGATCCTGGGCGGGGCGGAAGTCGCGCTCTGGGACGAGCGGCCGGAGAGCCGCGCGGCCGCCGAGGCCGAGGGCCTGCCGCTGGTCGATCTGACCACCGCCGACTGGTCGCAGTTCGCTGCCCTGATGCTCTCGCCGGGCGTGCCTCTGACCCATCCGAAGCCGCATTGGACCGTGGAGAAGGCAAGGGCCGCTGGGGTCGAGATCCTCGGCGATATCGAGCTCTTCGCCCGCACCGTGAACGCGGCACCCGAGCACAAGCGGCCCAAGATCGTCGCCATCACCGGCACCAACGGCAAGTCGACCACCACCGCCCTCATCGGCCACATCTGCGCCGCGGCCGGGCGTGACACGCGGGTGGGCGGGAACATCGGCCAGGGCGTGCTTGGCCTAGACGACATGCACGGCGGGGCCGTCTACGTGCTCGAGCTCTCGTCCTACCAGCTCGACCTGACCTCCAGCCTCAAACCCGACGTCTCGGTCCTGCTCAACGTTTCGCCCGATCACTTGGACCGTCATGGCGGCATGGAGGGCTATGTCGCGGCCAAGCGGCGCGTGCTGTTGAACCAGGGCAAGGGCGACACCGCCGTCATCGGCGTGGACGACCCCTGGGGACAGCGGATCTGCACCGAGATCACCGCCGCCAACCGCCGGACCATCGTGCCTATCTCGGCCTCCAAGGCGATGGGGCGCGGGGTCTATGTGCTGCAGGGCGTGCTCTATGACGCGACTGGCGAAAGGGCCGTCGAGGTCGCCGACCTGCTGCGCGCCCGTTCCTTGCCCGGCCGCCACAACTGGCAGAATGCGGCCGCGGCCTATTCGGCGGTCCTGGGCCTGGGCCTGACCTCGCAGGAGGCCGTCGACGGGCTCATGAGCTTCCCGGGGCTTGCGCACCGGATGGAACAGGTGGGCCAGGTCGGCAAGGTGAAGTTCATCAACGACAGCAAGGCGACCAACGCCGACGCCGCGCGCCAGGCGATGTCGAGCTATCCGAAGTTCTACTGGATCGCCGGCGGTCAGCCGAAGGCCGGCGGTATCGAGAGCCTGAGCGACCTCTTCCCGAGGATCGAGAAGGCCTATCT
>JAEXKM010000027.1 GCA_023445705.1 Pseudomonadota bacterium | reverse complement strand
GGCGATGACCTGGGCCTGGCCGGGGCCACGTGTCGCGCCGGTCTTCAATTTCCGCTCGGAAGGGCGGGATTTCTCGCACAGCGACCGGGTGCTGATCCTGGCCGACGGCTTTTTCGAGTACACGGCGCCGGCGGCCCCTCGCGTGAAGCTGAAGGATCGACACCTCTTCACCATGGCTGGCCAGGAATGGTTCTGGATCGCCGGCATCGTGAAGGAAGGCTGCTTCACCATGCTGACCACGGAGCCGGGACCTGATCTCGCCGACTATCATGACCGGCAGATCGTCACCTTTTCGCCGGAAGCCGGCATGAACTGGCTGAAAGCGCCATCGCCGTCGCTGCTCGTTCCGCCTCCGGCCGGGACCTTTGTCGCGCGGACCCTGCGCAAGGATGGGGTAGAGGTCGCGGCCTAGGCTTCGACGCGACGCTCCAGGGCCTCGCGAACGGCCGCGCCGAGCTGATCGGCCCGGAAGGGTTTGCGCAGCAGCGGCCAGCTCAGGCTGTCGGCGCCGTGGGCCAGGCGGTCGCCGGCATAGCCGCTGGTCAGGAGTATCGGCAGGTCCGGATCGCGGTCCTGCGCGGCCTGGGCCAGCTCGACCCCGCTCATGCCCCCGGGCATGACGATGTCCGAGATGAGCAGGTCGAAGGATTCGCCGCCCTGCAGGCGCTTGAGCGCCGTCGGCGCATCAGGCGCACCCTCCACATGGCAGCCGAAGTCCGAGAGCAGGCCCTCGACCACCGCCCGGACCGCCGCATCGTCCTCGACCAGCAGGACGCGTGCGCCGCCGCCCCAGCTGCTGCGCTCCGAATGGGGCGAAAGGTTCGGGGTGGCGACGGGCGCTTCGACCGCCGGCAGATAGAGCGAAACCGTCGTGCCGAAGCCGACCGAGGAGTCGATGGTGGCGGCCCCGCCGACGTGCTTGGCGAAGCCGTAGACCTGGGCGAGGCCGAGCCCGGTGCCCTTGCCGACGTCCTTGGTCGTGAAAAAGGGCTCGAACGCCCGCTGCAGGGTCTCGGGCGCCATGCCGCCACCGTTGTCGGACACCGAGACCACGACATAGGGCCCGGCCGGCGCGCCCGCGATCGCGCCCTCGGCGAGAATGCGCTGTTCCAGGGCGATCTCGATGTCGCCGCCGACGTCCGGCGCGGCGTCCGCGGCGTTGACGACCAGATTCAACAAGGCCGCCTCGAACTGCGCGGCGTCCAGCCGCGCGGCCCCGACGTCGCCTTCGCGGCGGATGGTCAGGCGGACCGCCTCGCCGACGGCGCGGCGGATCAGGGGATCGATCTGGTCGATCAGGTCGGCCAGTCGCACGACCTCCAAGGTCAGCTCCTGGCGGCGAGAGAAGGCGAGGAGCTGGCGGGTCAGCCGCTCGCCCCGACGGCCGGCGGCCAGGGCCGCCTCGGCCAGGCGCGAGACCCGGATCGGGTTGTTCGGGTGCTGCAGGATCATGTCGAGCCCGCCGATCACCACCGTCAGGAGATTGTTGAAATCGTGCGCTACGCCGCCGGTCAGGCGGCCGACCGTCTCGAGCCGCTGGGCCTGGGCGAGGGCGGCCTCGGTCTCGGCCCGCTCGGCCAGGCTCCGCTCGAGTTCGCGGGTGCGTTCGGCGACCCGGCTTTCCAGGTCGGCCCGGGCCTCGATCACCTCGGTCACGTCGCTGCTGGTGCCGAACCAGCGGTGCACCTGCCCGGCGTCGTTGCGCACGGCCGAGGCCCGCGCGCTGACCCAGCGCCAGACCCCGTCATGCCGCCGGAGGCGATATTCGATGTGATAGGGCAGGCCGCCGGCGACGGCCTGGTCCCACGCCTGAGCCGCCGCGTCGCGGTCCTCCGGATGGACTGCGTCGAGCCAGCCGTCGCCGAAATGCTGCTCTGCCGGCAGGCCCGTGAAGTTCTGCCACTGCGGGCTCAGATAGTCACAATGGCCGTCGGAACGGCACGACCAGATGAGCTGTGGCAGGCTGTCGACCAGGGCCCGGATCTGCGCCTCGCCGGCCCGCAGCGCATTCTCGGAGGTCCGCTGGGCGGTCACGTCCCGGAAGGTGACCGTCAGACCGCCGGCCGTCCGCATGGCGCTGGAGCGAAGATAGAGCTCCTTGCCGTCGATGACCCGCCGGACCTCTACATCGTCAGGTCCGCCTTCCTTGAAGATCGCGGCGAAGCGTTCGAGCATTTCGCGGCCGGTCTGGTCGGGAAACACCTCCAGCAGGCGTCGGCCCACGACGTTCGGCGTTGCGGCGGGAGCGATCCGTTCGGCTGCGGGGTTCGCATAGGTCCAGCGGAAGTCGACGATCGAGAGGCCTGCGCGGATCGGCTCGAGGATCATGAATCCGTCGAGGGCCTGCTGCTGGAAGATGGCGAACCGTTCTTCCGCCGCGACGCCGCGCAGCACCGCCACCCGGATCGCGCGGCCGATGAAGACCGTGGCCGACGCCGTCGCACAGAAGATCAGGACCTGGACGATTTCCCCGAACCCGACCCACAGCACCATGGCCAGGGTCGCGCTGAGGGCTGTGGCGAGCAGGCCGCCGCGGGCGCCGGCGACCAGGGTCGCAAAGAGGACAGCCGGATAGAAGACCATGTAGTTGGGCGGCGTTGCGGTCAGCAGCCCTGCGGCCAGCCGCAGCAGCACGGCGGCGCCGACGGCGCCCAACGCCGCCGCATAGGCGGCGACCGGCCGTTCCATCGCCGTTGCGAAACGCTGCGCCCATCGTCCCATCATGGCGCTTTTCAGCCCCCCACGAAGTTCCGGGCGATACGGAACCCTCAAAAGCGCGGAAGGTAAAGCGTCACTAGAACGTCATAAGGGCCGCCGGTGGCCGGCGGCCCTTACAATGTTCAGCTTGTTAAGCCTGTAAGGCTTAGCGCGGCGACATGCGGATGGCGCCGTCCAGACGTACATCCTCGCCGTTGAAGTAGCCATTGGTGATCATCTCCAAGGCCAGCGAGGCATAGTCCTCGGCGTTGCCCAGGCGCTTGGGGAACGGCACCGAGGCGGCCAGAGCTTCCTTCACCTGCGGCGGCGCGGCGTTCATCAGCGGCGTATTGAAGATGCCCGGCAGGATGGTGTTCACCCGGATGCCGTCGCCCGACAGGTCGCGGGCGATCGGCAGGGTCATGCCGACCACGCCGCCCTTGGAGGCCGAATAGGCCGCCTGGCCCATCTGGCCGTCCTCGGCCGCAACCGAGGCGGTGTTGACGATGGCGCCGCGCTCGCCGTCTTCCAGCGGCGGCAGGTCCAGCATGCCCTTCGCCGACTTGGCGATGCAGCGGAAGGTGCCGACCAGGTTGATCTGGATGATCAGGTTGAAGGCGTCGAGCGGAAAGTGCTTGGCTTCGCCGGTCTGCTTGTCGCGGCTGGCGGTCTTGATGGCGTTGCCGGTGCCGGCGCAATTGACCAGAATGCGTTCCTGGCCGTGGGCCGCGCGGGCCTTGGCGAAGGCTGCGTCAACTTCTTCCTCGGAGGTCACATTGACCTTGCAGAAGACGCCGCCCACTTCCTTGGCGACGGCTTCGCCCTTGGCTTCGTTCATGTCGAAGATGGCGACCTTCACGCCCTGGGCGGCCAGGGCGCGGACGGTGGCTTCGCCCAGGCCCGATGCGCCGCCGGTGACGACCGCGGAAATGGAGGAATCGAGTTTCATGGACGCTTGGCTCCCGTTCACGTCTAATAGTGTCTCGTTATCCGAGGCTTTAGCCCGATGAGCGCCGACTCAAAAGCGTCACCCCACGTCAACGGTAAGGCTTTCGACGCCAAGGCGGCGATCGACCCGTCGCACGCCCTCGTGCCTTCGGTGGCGAAGGTCAACGAACGGCGGGTGTCGCGCGGCTTCTGGCCGAAGATCCGCAAGGTCGCGACCAAGATCCCCTTCGCCGAAGACGTGTTGTCGGTCTGGTTCTGCGCCAGGGATCCGGACACGCCGGCGCGGGCCAAGGCGCTGATGATGGCGGGGCTCGCCTATTTCGTCCTGCCGACCGACGCCATTCCGGACATCATCGCGGTGGTGGGCTTCACCGACGATGCGGCGGTGTTCGCGGCGCTGATGGCCGTGGTCGGGCGCAACCTGCGGCCCCAGCACAAGCTGGCGGCCAGGCGACTGCTGGACGAGTTCGCCAAGCAGGACTAGGCGCGGGCCTTCTTCCCGGCGCGGGATTCCCGCCAGGTGATGAAGAGGGTCGAGGCCACGACCACCCCTGCGCCCGCAATGGTCCAGATGCTGGGAACCTCGTGGAACAGGGTCAGACCGACGATGACGGTGAAGACCAGGCGAATGTAGTCGATCGGCGCCATGGCGGCGGCGTCGCCGATGGCCATGCCCTTGATGTAGCAGGCCTGGGTGAGCGTCCCCAGCACCCCCATGGCGGCGAGCAGAAAGAGGTCGAAGGGCTCCGGCCAGCGCCAGGCGAAGAAGGCGCCGGGAATGCCCATGACCAGGCCCAGGGTCGCTGACCACACCAGCAGCACGGTCGGCGAGTGGTCGCGCGTCATCACCTTCATGCCGGTGATGGTCAGGGCGAACAGGAAGGACGAGGCCAGCATGGCCATGGCCGGCAGGTCGATGGCGAACTCGCCGCCGGCCCCTGGCCGCAGCATGATCAGCACCCCGACGAAGCCGATCACGGCCGCCCCGATGCGCAAGGGCCCGACATGCTCGCGCACCACGAAGGCCGCGAGCGGGACCAACCACAGGGTTCGGGTGAAGGACAGCGCATTGGCGTCGGCCAGCGGCATCTTCTGGAAGGCGTAGAACGAGAGGATCAGCCCCAACG
This sequence comes from Pseudomonadota bacterium, assembly GCA_023445705.1. Lineage (GTDB taxonomy): Bacteria > Pseudomonadota > Alphaproteobacteria > Caulobacterales > Caulobacteraceae > Phenylobacterium. The sequence continues at coordinate 1,625 of JAEXKM010000027.1, read as the reverse complement.
TGCCGGCCGCCGAGCGGAAGATGAGGATGCCCGGGCGCGTGGTCGCAAAGGCCGCGCCGCGGCGGCGGATGATGATCGGCAGCAGCACCAGGAATCCGGCGAGCTGGCGATAGAAGGTCTGCAGCGCCGCGGGATAGTCGTCGCCGAGAAACTTGATCAGGGTGGTCATCGCCGTGAAGCCGAGGGCCGAGGCGATCATCCAGAGCGCGCCCTGGAGGTTGTGATCCATGGGCGGGCGGCCGGAGCCGCCCGCCTCACCGGTCAAGACTGGGCCGGCGTCAGGTCGCCCAGAATGGTGGCGAAGGGAGAGACCGCGGTGGTGTCCCAGGAGTGGCGTCCGCCGACGGTGATGCCGCCGTCGACCACCAGATGGGTTCCGGAGACGAAGGCCGCGGCGTCGGACGCGAGATAGAGCGCGGCCTGGGCGATGTCGTCAGGCAGGCCGGCCTTCGGCACCGGCTGGGCCTGGGCGGCGTTTTCGGCGACGCGGGCGGCCATCTGGTCGGCGACGTCGCGCGGCAGGCCGAAGGAGGCGCCGAAGATCGAGGTGGCGATCAGGCCCGGGCAGATGGCGTTGACCCGGATCTTCTGCGGGGAGAGCTGGGCCGCGGCGACGCGGCTCATGTGGATGACGCCGGCCTTGGCGGTCGAATAGGCGATGGGCCCGAAGCCCGCCTGCAGGCCCGCGATCGAGGCGGTGTTGACGATCGAGCCGCCGCCGCGCTCGAGCATGAGCGGCACGGCGTGCTTCATGCCCAGGGCCGGGCCGCGGACCAGGATGTCGAAGATCCAGCTCCAGCCGTCCGAGGTGATCTCGGCGATGGAGGTCATCCGATCGGAGATGCCAGCGTTGTTGAACAGGATGTCCAGGCCGCCGAATTCGGTCTTGGCCTTGTTCAGCGCCGCCGCGATCTGATCCTCATCGGTGACGTCGCAGTGGGCGTAGGCCACCTTGCCGGGGAACCGCTTTTCGAGGATCGCGCCTTTTTCGTCCTGAATGTCTGCGGCGACGACCTTGGCGCCTTCCGCAACGAACAGTTCGACTGTTCCCAGCCCGATCCCGGATACGCCGCCGGTGATCACCGCCACCTTGCCGTCCAGACGCCCCGCCATGTCTCGCTCCCTTTGTTTTATATGATCAGCGATAACTAGCGGGGCTTTCCGGCTTAGTCGATGGTGACGACCACCTTGCCCATCGCCTTGCGGCTGCCGAGGTGGGCGATCGCGTCGCCGCCACGCTCCAGCGGGAAGCGCTCGGAAACGTGCGGCTTCACCTTGCCCTGCGCGTAGAGCTCCAGCAGTTCCTCGATGCTTTTGGAGAAGAGCTCGGGATTGCGGGCCGCCCAGGTGCCCCAGAACACGCCGACGATGTCGCAGCCTTTCAGCAGGGCGAGGTTCAGCGGGATCTTCGGAATGTCGCCGGCCGCGAAGCCGATCACCAGATAGCGGCCTTCCCAGGCGATGGCGCGCAGGGCCGGCTCGGCGTAGTCGCCGCCGACTGCGTCATAGATCACGTCGAAGCCATGCTCGCCGCCAGCTTCCTTGAAAAGTTGGCCCAGGGCCTTCTGGCCGTCACGGTCGAACGGGCCGCGGCCGTAGACGACGCCGCTGTCGGCGCCGTGCTT
>JAEXKM010000467.1 GCA_023445705.1 Pseudomonadota bacterium | reverse complement strand
GCCGCCGCCGCAGCGCACGGCGTACTTTTCCAGGTGCCGCAGTCCCGGGGTCGTCTTCCGCGTGTCGGCGATCCGCGCCTTGGTTCCGGCGACGGCGTCCACATAGGTGGCGGTGAGGCTGGCGACCCCTGACAACCGGCCTAGCAGGTTGAGCGCCGTCCGCTCGGCCGAGAGCAGGGCGCGGGCGTTGGCGGAGACCTTGGCCAGGACGGCGCCGGGCGCCACCTTCTCGCCGTCCGTTACGGCGGCCTCGAACGATGCTTCGGGATCGAGGGCCAGCACCGCCAGACGCGCGCAGGCGAGTCCGGCCACCACGCCGGCCTGACGCGCCGCGAAGACCGCCGAAAGCCTGGCGTCCGCCTCGATGCAGGCCTGGGCGGTCACGTCTCCGGCGCGGCCAAGGTCTTCGGCCAGCGCTGCGGCGACCACAGGCTGGATCAGGATGTCGGGGATGGGAGCTGTCATTCGGCGGCGACGCGGGTCTGGGGACGGACGAGGTTGATGAAGGTACGGACGGGGTGCTCGTCCGCCGGACCATCTTCGCGGAAATGGGCGCCCAGGCTGGCGGGGCGGGCGAGGGCGGCTTCGGCCACCAGACGGGCTGCGACCAGCGGCAAGGCCCTCCCATGGGCGGCTTCCAGGCGGTCGATCAGCGCGAGCAACTCCTTCAGTCCTGTCTCGTTGCGCACCACGCCAGCATCGCGGGTCATGGCAGCCCGCAGTTCCGCGAGCGCCTTGGGCGGCAGTTCGGGCGCGGGCGCGCAGCGCAGCGGACGGGTCTTCGGATCGATGGCGTCCCTGGCGGCTCGCGCCGCCCGCGCGCCGAACACAGCCGCTTCCAGCAGCGAGTTCGAGGCCAGCCGGTTGGCGCCGTGCACGCCCGTCGAAGCACATTCGCCGGCCGCAAACAGATTGGGCAGGTCGGTGCGCCCGTCGGCGTCCGTTACCACGCCGCCCATGTGATAGTGGCAGGCCGGCGCGACCGGGATCGGCTGGGTCCGGGGATCGACCCCGCCGGACAGGCAGGCCGCGAACACCGCGGGGAACTCGTCGGGAAAGTGGGAACCGACCGCCTCGCGTGCGTCCAGGAACGCGCCATGGCCGGCCGATCGCTCGGCGTGGATGGCCCGAGCCACGACGTCGCGCGGCGCCAGCTCGGCGTTCGGGTGATAGCGCTGCATGAACGCCTGGCCGGTCCCGTCGATCAGCTTGGCGCCTTCGCCACGAAGCGCCTCGGTCGCCAGCGGGGCGGGATCTCGTCCGATGTCGATGGCGGTGGGGTGGAACTGCACGAACTCGGGATCGGCGATGGTAGCCCCGGCGAGCGCGGCCAGCGCCAGTCCTTCTCCCAGCAACTCGGCCGGAGTGGTCGTCACCTCGTAGAGGCCGCCGATGCCGCCCGTGGCCAGGATGGTCGCCCGGGCGAGGAACTCGATCGGCTGGCCGTTCTCCTCGGCGAGCACGCCGCGCACCCGGCCTTCGCTGTCCTGCAGCAGTCCGCGCAGGCGGCAACCTGCACGAACCTTGATGTGCCGAGCCGAGAGGGCGGCCTGGATCACCGCGTCCATGATCGCCCGGCCGGCCTGGTCGCCCTTGACCCGCGCCACCCGCGAGCGGGAGTGGGCCGCCTCCAGGCTGGTCGCGAAATGGCCGGCCTGGTCGCGATCGAAGGGCGCGCCGAGAGCGGCCAGGCGGCGGACGGCGTCCGCGCCTTCCTCGGCGAGGATCGTGGCCATGGCCGTATCGACCAGACCCGCTCCGGCCGCAATCGTGTCCGCGGCATGCAGCGCGGGGGCGTCGTCCTGGCCAAGCGCCGCGGCCATGCCGCCTTGCGCCCAGGCCGACGAACAGCCCTGGCTGAGGGGCGCGCCGGTCAGCACGAGCGCTTTCATCGGAGCTGCGGCGAGGGCGGCCGAGAGACCGGCCAGGCCCGCGCCGACGATCAGCACCCCATCATGCTGGATGCGTTCCACGACTTCTTCCTTCTCCCCCAGCTTTGGTTCATGCGCGTCGCAGCGCGCAATGGGCGGGGCCTGGGACGCGCTAGATCAGCTCCACGTCCACATGGTGGCGGGCCTTGACCAGATCGTACCGAGCCGGAACCGCGGGCGGCGGCAGGTCGACCATCCGCTGGACGGCCAGGCGGGCGCGATCGGCGATGGCCGGATCGACCGTGACCTCGTAGCGATCATGGACCAGCGCCTCGTAGATGTTTTCGAGGCTGATCTTCTTCATGTGCGGGCACAGGTTGCAGGGACGCACGAACTCGGTGCCCACCGCATCTGCGGCCACGTTGTCGGCCATCGAGCATTCGGTGATCAGCACCACCTGCTTCGGCTTCCGTTGCAGCACATAGTCGTTCATGGCCGCGGTCGAGCCGGCGAAGTCCGACACTTCCAGCACTTCGGCGGGGCATTCGGGGTGCGCCAGCACTTCGGCGTTCGGATAGGCCGCCTTCAGCTCAAGGATGTCTTCGGCCGTGAAGCGCTCGTGCACCTCGCAGCGGCCTTTCCAGGCGATGATGCCGACCGTGGTCTGCCGCGCGACGTTGCGGGCCAGGAACTCGTCGGGGATCAGGATGACGCGATCGACGCCCCACTCGCGAGCGACGTGCTCGACCACCTGGACCGCATTGGCGCTGGTGCAGCAGACGTCCGTCTCGGCTTTCACATCAGCCGTCGTGTTGACGTAGGTGACGACCGGCAGTCCCGGATAGCGCTGCTTGATCAGTCGCACGTCGGCGCCGGTGATGGAGGAGGCCAGGCTGCAGCCGGCCGTCAGGTCCGGGATCAGGATCTTCTTTTCCGGAGACAGGATCTTGGACGTCTCGGCCATGAAGTGGACGCCGGCCTGGACGATGATCGCCGCATCCGACTTCGCCGCTTCCTTGGCCAGGCCGAGGCTGTCGCCGACATAGTCGCCCACGCCGTGGAAGATTTCCGGCGTCATGTAGTTGTGAGCCAGGATGACCGCGTTCTTCTCGCGCTTCAGGCGATTGATCTCGGCGATCAGCGGCGCATGCAGGCGCCATTCCATCGGCGTGACGTGATGCTTCAGCTTCTCCCAGAACGGGGAAGTGGCGGCCTCGACTGCGGGCGTGAACGGAAACTGCGTACCGTCGGCCATGGCGTCCTCCTTATGCTCAAAATGAGCATTACATCGGCCTCAAAAAACGCCGCGGAGTTCTGCAGCGCCCCGTCGGCGTCAGGTGATTATGCTCAAAACGAGCAAAACCGACGCCTGATGATATAGACCCGTCACAAAGGCCGCACAAGCCCACATTATCTTGAAGGGTCGATCAGGCCGGCTGGGCTTCGGCGTCTACCGCCCGCGCTAGCGCATTGGCCAGGACCTCGGCCGAGTAGGGCTTTTTCAGCAGCGGCCAGGGCGCCTCATTGACCGCTTCCAGCGCCTCCCCCGTATAGCCGGAGGAGAGGATGACGGGCAGGCCCGGACATATCTCGCTGGCGAGCCGCGCCAGATCCAGGCCCGAGCGTCCGCCGGGCATGACCAGATCGGTCAGCATCAGGTCGAAGGTTTCGTTTTCGCTCAACCGCACCAGGGCCGGCTCCACGCCATCGGCTCGCGTCACCTGGTGGCCGAGTTCCTCCAGCATGGCCGCCACCAGGTCGCCGACCTGCAGATCGTCCTCGACCAACAGGACCTTGAGCGACCGCTGGCCGGCAGAGGCCGGGTCGCACGGCGGTTCGGCTTTGCTGGGCGCATCGGCGCATTTCGGCAGGTAGAGGCTGACCTTCGCGCCTTCGCCCGGCGCCGTCTCAATCGCGACGCCCCCGCCGCTCTGGCGGGCAAAGCCGTAGACCTGGGACAGGCCCAGACCCGTGCCCTTGCCTACGTCCTTCGTCGTGAAGAACGGTTCGAAGACCCGGGCCATGATCTCGGGCTCCATCCCAGCGCCGTTGTCCTCGACGGTGATCCGCAGATAGCCGCCCGCCGCAATATCCGGCATCTCGTCTTCCGCGAGCTCGCAGCTTTGGGTGCTCAGCCTGATCCGGCCGTCCTGCGGGACGGCGTCCCGCGCGTTGACCACCAGGTTCATGATCGCCGCGTCGAACTGGCCGGGGTCTAGCATGGCCGCCGCCTCGCCCGCGCCTGGCGCCAGTTCGAAAGTGACCGCCTCGCCGACCGCCCGTCGCAAAAGCGGCTCGCTCTCAAGCAACAGTTCGTCGACGCGGATGGCCTGGGGTTTGAGGGCCTGTCGCCTGGAGAAGGCCAGGAGTTGCTGGGTCAGCCGTTCGCCTCGCCTGGCCGCACCCAGCGCCGCCTCCACCATCCGGGTCCGGCGCTCCATGTCGTTCGGGCGCCGTTGGATCAGGTCCAGGGCGCCGGTGATCACCATCAGCAGGTTGTTGAAGTCGTGGGCGACCCCGCCGGTCAGTTGGCCGACCGCTTCCAGCTTCTGGGCATGATGCAGCCGCGCGTTGGCCTCATCCCGCTCGGCCAGGGCCGCAGAGACCCTCTCCGCCAGCAGATCGTTGATCCGCTTTAGATCATCCTCGGCTTGGCGGGCGTCGGTGATGTCGATGCCGACGCCGATGAATCCCCCAAAGGCCCCGCCAGGGCCTTGGCGCGGCTGGGATACTGAGCGGATCCATCGCCACGCGCCGTCGCTTCGCAGGTAGCGCGCCTCCACGATGAAAAGGCGCCGGGAAGCCTCGCCGGCTATCTGCTCCTGCAGGATGCGGGGCAGGTCCTCTTCGTGAAGCCGTTCGCGCCAGTCGAACTCGAGGGCTTCGTCGAACGTGCCGCCCAGGTAGTCGACATAGGCCTGATTCACGAACTCGCGCGTGCCATCGGCCCTCGAAACCCACAGGAGCAGGGGCGCGCTGTCGGCGAGGGCGCGGAAGCGGGCTTCACTTTCGCGAATTTTATCAAATGCATGTCGGCGTTCGGTGATGTCGATATTGACGCCGACCGCGCGCACGATCCGGCCGGTCCCGTTCTGCAGCATCTCGCCGCGGGACAGCATCCACCGCACCTCGCCGTCAGGGCGGACGATGCGGTATTCGACAGGAGCCATCCGGCCGGTCTTGATCGCCGTGATGTTCCCCTGCCGGACCATTTCCCGATCTTCGGGGTGCACGACCTCGAGCAAGGTGCGGATGCTGGCGTCGCTCGCCACCGGCAGGCCGAGATTTCGATAGAGGGTAGGGGACCAGTGCCCTTCTCCGGTCTCGACCTCCCAGTCCCACAGGCCGACCTCGCCGGCGTCCTGGGCCAGTTGCAGACGCGTCTCGCTGCGATCCAGGGCGGCCTGGGCCTCGTCCAGTCGCAGAACGATTTCCCGAAGCGCCGCGCCGACCAGCACCGTGACGGCTCCCGAAAGCGCGTAGAGGACCACGCCGGCCCGCGCCGCGTGATCGGTCGGGACGCCGCCGCGGGCCAGCAGGGAGATAGCCATGGCCGCCGCCAGGCTCGCCCAGCCCCACCTCTGGCCCGCAAAAAGCGTGGCCACAACGAAGGCCGGAAAATGAGTGACCGACAGGGCCAGGGCCGTGTCCCAACCCGCGAACAGGCCCCGGATTCCGATCGCGGCCGCCATGGCACCGACGCTGATGGCGAGCGCCACCGCGAAAGGCGGCGAACGCCTTGGAATGAAGCGAAGCGGTGAACCTGCGGGCGTCATTGCGCGGGAAGCTCCCACGACTCCGGCGAATCTTGCGCCGGCCCACGCAAGCATGCGAGCCGCGATTGCGCCACGCAACACTCGATCTTGCCGGTCTTGGCCCCTATTTTGCCCGCTTGCGGCTGCATGGAGCCACGCCGGACCATTGTGAGACCTTGAAACTGGACCTCTCGCGGATCCTTTCTCAACGAGGGCTTCTTGCGGCCCTGGCGACCAGCTGTGGGCTGGCGGTGGTCCTGCTCGCCTGCGCCAATCCGCGCGTCGCGCCTTCGGGAAGCGCGCGGGCCCAGGGGGTCGCCACCGTGACGCGCACCTTCTCCGACCGGGGACTTCAGCGCCTGACGGCGGATATGGATCCGGCGATGCTGGCCTTGGCCCGCCGCCACGATCCGCTCCTGCGCGAGGCTGATTCCTGGGGCCGCACCATCGGCTGGACCAGTCTGGACATCCGCGAGCTCCCCAATCTCGGCATCGAGGCGACAACGGCGGAGACCGCCGAAGAGATCAATGATCTGCGCGCCTTTTCCAAGCTGCCGATCCGTCCGATGCGCCCGTTCGTGCTGAAGGCGAGCGGTCAGGACGCCTCGCGGGCGCTCAAGTGCCTGACCGAAGCGGTCTATTACGAAAGCGCGCGTGAGCCGGAGCTCGGCCAGGAGGCTGTGGCTCAGGTCGTGCTGAACCGGGTCCGCCATCCGGCCTATCCGAAGTCCATCTGCGCCGTAGTCTATCAGGGCTCGGCCCGCGCCACCGGCTGCCAGTTCAGTTTCACCTGCGACGGGTCGCTGCGCTATGCGCCCGAGCCCGCGCTCTGGAGACGGGCCCAGGCGGTGGCGCGCCACGCGCTCGAGGGGCACGTGAACAAGACGGTCGGCTCGGCGACGCATTACCACGCGAACTATGTCGCGCCTTACTGGGCGCCGACCCTGGTGAAGATGAAACAGGTGGGCCTGCACATCTTCTATCGCTGGACCGGTCCCTGGGGCGAGCCCGCCGCCTTCACCGGCCGCTATGCCGGCGGCGAGGCCTATATCTCGCCCGCCGTGCTGGGCAGCCTCGACGCGCGCACCAACGGCCTGCTCGATCCCGAGAAGCAAGGCATTGGCGGCGGACGGCAGGTCACCCTGGCGGTGGCCGGCGAGGTGCGCACCTACAACGTCGCCGACGCGACCGCGTCAGGCGGCGAGCGGACCCGCGTGCTCGGTACGCTCTATGCGCCGCGGCGCAAGCCCACGCCCGACGAAGTCCGGGAGATCAATCGCTCCCTGGCGGCCATGGAGGCGGCCGCGCCGCCGGCCGAAACCTCTGGCGCAGCCCCGCCTGCTGGATCGCAGGTGATGCAGGACTAGTTGAACGCGTCCGGATAGGCCACGAGCACTGGCCCATCCAGAGCACCTTCCTCCAGCGCCAGGGCCATGAAGGCGGGGCTGTCCGAATAGGGCGACTTCACATTGGCGGCCGCGCCGCGGCTGAAACCGAACTTCGGATAGTATTCCGGGTGCCCCAGCACCACGACCGCGTGCGCGCCGAAGTCCTTGGCCGTCTCGATCGAGGCCTGCGTCAGCCGCTTACCCACCCCAGTCTTCTGCCGGGTCGGAATGACGGAAAGCGGCGCCAGTGCGGCGTAAAGATTCACGCTGTCGGCCCATAGCCGGCTGTAGAGGATGTGGCCGACGATCTCGCCATCTTCCTCTTCCACCAGTTCGAACATCATATCCCCGGCCGCGCGCAGCCGCTCGACCAGGTCGGCTTCGTCGGTTTGACCAAACGCGGCCTCCACGACGGAACGGATGGAGGCGTGATCGGCTGGGCGGGCGTGACGGATCATGGCGCCAACTTAGAACGGCTCAGCCTCATGGAAAGGCGAAATTCGGTCCCGCAACTTCACCGCGCGGGCGGCGTTATAGGGCGATTGGGTTGCGCGCCAAGAAAACGGGGGACCGCCATGGCCATCAACAATCGTCGCGAATTGAGCCTGCTCAATCACGAAGAGGCGGAACTCATCAAGAGTTCCCATCATCCGGCCCTTGGCCAGCTCGACGCCAAGTCGCTCGCCGACGCCAAGCGCCGTCTGCGGGACCTTCGCAGCAAGGAAC
>JAEXKM010000465.1 GCA_023445705.1 Pseudomonadota bacterium | reverse complement strand
ATCAAGAGATGCTGGAAAGTAAACTTGTGTCGGCTGGTCCAGAAAGAGGATAGGTGGAATTTTGCAGCCAGCTTCCGAAAGAGAAGCAAACTGATAGTGTAAGGCCATAAAAAGTGCTAAATGAGAGTAAAGCCAGTTCGCTCCGCTCCCCATGGAACGTAGGTACACACGCGTTTTATTATCTTGCTGATGCCACAAATCGAATGTTTCTGTATCGAAACGAAGGGCTGATGGTTTATAGGTCTCCTCAAAGTCGAAACTATTACCAAACTCGCACATTTTGGTATTGATACCATGGGCCAAAATATGGAGCCGGTTTTCAACATTGTATTGAGCAAGCTCACCAGAAAGACGAATAATCTCTTTTTGCCAAAATTTTTCCTGCCCGGATAATTCCGACTCAGGCTTATCCAACTGTTCTTGTATAGCGATCTCCAATCTAAGTTTCGTCTTTAAGGCCTGCTCATCAACTGATTTTGATGTTTTGAGTTTGTTTATTTCTTCATCAAGAGGACGGATGTCATCCTGAATCCGGCGGAGTAGCTCATCCTGCTTTGCTAGTTGATTTTTAATATTTCGGCGTTCTTCAGCAAAACTCTCACGAGCGTACGAGGAAAGCATAAGCTCCTCATTCAGCCACTCAATTGCATTTATGAGCTTACTGGCTTCAACCGCTGGAGTTGAAGTTTGAGCTTCGCATATAGGGCAGTGAGCTTCAGTCAGCACAGTAGAACTTGGCAGGTTCGTTTCCATCATACTCTGACTAAACTGCATCGTTGTGGAAAGAGAATCATTGAGCAATCTCATTTGCCCTTGAAGCTTACGCTTATTTACAAGTGCCTCAACGCGCTGCTTTTGTAACTCTGCGCGTCTTACTTCAATCTGATTAGAAAGTACATCAATTCTGACCAAATATTCAGAAACGACTTTTAAGAAAGCTTTTGGTCTAGAATAGATATCTTCGCCATTGGCATTTAAGAGTGGTAAGCCAGCCAAGCTTTTATACTCAGCTAATAAACGATTGTAGCGTGTAATTATCATTTCTTTACGCTGTATCTGCTTAGGAATTTGCGTTTGTATTTTTTTTAGTTCATATTTAGCAAGCTCATATTCCTTATGTAGTTCAAAATATCTCTCATCAACCAGTCCCATTAATATTTTAAAGTGATTGATCGCTTGGTCTCGCTTTTCTTTTTCATCAAATCGATAAAAAATTGCATGTTTATTCGCTACGAGATTCTGATGCTGTAGCATAAAGGAGGAGAAACTTCGAATAGATGGTGTTGAAGATTTCTTTCGACCAGTTAGCTTAATAAAAGGATCTTCATCAATATTCTCTAAAGTAATAGCAAAATGCCGACCTAAGTTTTTCTTGAAATCTGCCAATGGCATGTAATACTTTGTATCGAAGAACGCGTTTGGTTGTTCGATAAGTTTCAACAAATGATCGGCATCTGTGCTTCGAACTTCCATAAGAAAGCAGCGATCAGATTTTTTCTTCCTGGCTGCTATAAGGAAATAGCGAGGAAATTGAAGTGCAATAAAAAAAGTTTCTGCGCGCTCAGTAATCTTTCCTACAGGGATGGTGTCTTCGCTACTACCCAAACAGTAATCAAAAATCTCAAGGATTGCACTTTTTCCTGTCGAGGATTTACCTGTAATTACATTAAGCCCAGGTTCCAGACGTACCTGATGAATCTTCTCTTGCGTGTCTACAACACCGATATACCGTAAAAAACATTTCATAGTGATTTAAATCCTAACGTCCTGAAGATGGAAACGATATCTGTATCAGAAAAAACCATAGATAGTCGGCGGGCTGCTTCAAGTTGTTTTGGGTCAGCATTATCAGTTTTTACATCACCAACTGATCTGACCGATAATTTATCTGTTATCTCAATGGATTTTTCTGCCTTAAGCACAAGTAATGCCGCATTCGTCAATGCCTTGGATTGCTGGACATTATAGGTTAACCCCACAAGTCTGGACTGCTCATTGCACATAGTACGGAGATTGCTATTCTTCCTTACATTTAACAGATACTTTTGCATTGATGGATATAGCACCATAGGAAGAACAAGATAACTTAACAAAATATCTTTTTCACGGGGATGAGAACTTGCATAAAATTGATGTATGAGCGGAGCCAACACAATAGGTGAGCGCTGAATTGTAAATAGGTGTTCAATAGGAGTGGAAATCATTACCAGAGCCTCCAGTGGAATTCAGATGTAAGCGGTTTGGCTTCCTCATCAGCTAACATGTGATAAATTCCATTGCGGAACTCTGCTGGAGTGAAATCGTAGGTGCTTAAAGGCGCTACAGCTTCAGAACAACGTTCAAAATAAAAAGCACAAGATGCTCTTTTTAATTGTTCTTCCTGCAATTCAGGGGCGCATTTATACATGGCACTTAATCTACTGGAGCAATGTATACGTAACTGGTTTCGACTATAATTCTCAATATCTTGTTGGGAGGTAGTGTAATCTTTAATTACCTCGGCAATATATTGCTGTGCATGGATTAAATCGATGGTAGCTTGTAAAATTAAGTCATTGCCTCCGCCAATTTCATCAAGCTTCATTGCAAAACGACGATCTCTCACATTCATATGTGC
>JAEXKM010000462.1 GCA_023445705.1 Pseudomonadota bacterium | reverse complement strand
TCTCGATCCCGCCCTATGCCGACCCGATCCGTCCGGACGGCGACCCGCTCGTTTGGCGCGAGATGATCTGGTACGGCGCTCACATGGGCTACAAGCTGGATGAGGCCAAGCTTCCGGGCAGCATCGGCAATGCGATCTATTCCGGCTGGGGCCACATGGGGTTCCACTGGATCACCCCGTTCCACAACATCGCCGGGATGTTGACGGAGTCGGCCAGCGCCAATCTGGCGACGCCGCTCTACGTCCACGCCGACCAGCTTCAGGGCGGTCAGCGCAACGTTCCGGACAACCGTCCGCAGATGAACATGCCTGACACCTGGAACGGCGGCTGGTGGCGTCCGCGGGATATCGTCGACCGCCAGAAGGTCGCCGCCTGGGCCTTGTCCGACATGGCCGCGCGCAACCGCGAAACTGTCTTGCGCAACGGCTATCTGAAAGCCCAGCGCCAGACCCAGCGCGGCGCGGAAGGGGAGGTGAAGGCCTACGTCATCGGCGTCGCCCAGCACGATCCGCTGACCGCCAACAAGATGATCAACGCCCTGCTCCAGCAGGGTGTCGACATCTACCGCGCCCCGGCCGAGTTCGTGCACGAGGGCAAGGTCTACGGCGTGGGCAGCTACGTCATCCCGATGAACCAGCCGAAGATGGGCCTGGTCCGCTGGATGCTCGGCCGCACCTTCTTCCCGGACGACACTTACGCCCGGACCAAGGACGGCGATCCGATCCGGCCCTACGACATGGCGACCGACGCCATGACCGAGTTCATGGGAGTGGAAAGCGACCCCGTGGCCAGCCCGGTGACCGCCCAGCTTGTCAAACTGACGGCGCCGGTGGTCGAACGCGGGACGGTGGCGGACGGCGCCAGCGCCTATATCCTGGACGGCGACCTCAACGACAGCTTCCGCGCGGCGAACCTGCTGATGAAGTCCGGCGCCTCGGTGCGCCGGGTGAGCACGCCGAGCGCCGGGGCCAAGGTCGGGGACTTCATCGTCACCGGCGCCTCGCCGCAGACGGCGGCCAGCGTCGCCGCGACTACAGGCGTCTCGTTCGGCGCCGCCAGCGCCACGGGCGGTTCCTACGCGATCAAGGCTCCGCGTATCGCGATGCTGAAGCACTATCGCGGCGGCAACATCGACGAGGGCTGGACCCGCTTCCTGCTGGAAAGCTTCGACTACAACTACGCCTCGATCATGGACAAGGAGATCAAGGCGGGGAACCTGATCAAGAAGTACGACGTCATCGTGCTGCCGTCGGACTCGATCCCCAGCATGACCGGTGAAGCGGCGCCTGCCGGCGGCCGTGGCTACGGCTTCGACATCAGCAAGACGCCGCCGGAATACCGCAGCGGCTTCGGCGAGGAAGGCGTCAAGCAGCTTGAGGAGTTCGTGAAGGCCGGCGGCCGCCTGGTGACCTTCGCCCAGGCCGGCGATCTGCCGATCAAGAAGTTCAAACTGCCGGTGCAGAACATCGTCGCCGGCAAGCCCGGCAAGCAGTTCTGGTCGCCGGGTTCGACCCTGAAGATCAAGATCGACAACCAGGATCCGCACGCCTACGGCATGCCCAAGGACGCCCTGGCCATCTACACGATGGAAGGTCAGGTCTACGAGGTCACGCCGAACGCCGACAATGATCGGGTCAAGGTGATCGCCTCCTATGTCGACCGCGATGTGCTGCAGAGCGGCTGGCTGCTGGGCGAGGACCTGATCAAGGGCAAGGCGGCCATGGTCTCGGTCAAGCACGGTAAGGGCGAGGTCGTCCTGATCGGCTTCCGACCGCAGCACCGCTCCCAGGCCCACGGCACCTTCAAGCTGTTCTTCGACAGCCTGCTGACCACGCCCCCCACCACGCAGCAGTAAGCTGTGTGAAGCGGCCCGAAAGGGCCGCGCCTCGATCCCCGTGCGCGTCTCCCCCTCTCTCCCCGCGCACGGGGATTTTGCGTTCTAGCGCTCGGCGTCGACGAAGCCGTTTGCGTTGGGCATCCGCACCTTGGCCAGTGCGCGGGCGTCCAGCGTCGTCTCCGCCGGCACGATCCCATTGATGGAGAGCAGATAGGCTGTGACCGCATAGGTCTCGTCCGCCGACAGGGCGCCTGGCCGGTCCGGGGGCATGGCGCGGCGGATATAGTCGAACAGCCCGGGCGCGTGCGGCCAATAGCTCGCCACGGTTCGTATGGGCTTGCGGGATGCGAGCGATCCGACGCCGCCGGTGAGCCGGGGGATCCCTTCCGCGGGCTCGGCCCCGCGCGCGCCGTGGCAGGCTTCGCAGTTCTGTTCATAGACAGCCGCGCCGTCGCGTGCGGCGCCGCGGCCTCGGGGCAGCCCGGTTCCGTCGGGCTCGATGGTGAGGTCGAGCTTCGCCAGGCGCGCGGCCGAAATCGGCCGGCCAAGGCCGGGTCCTGCCGCCTTGGCGGCCTTGGGCGCCGGCGCATCGAATCCGAGCGCCAGCATGGCCGTGATCGCCAGCAATGCGAATCTAGGCGTGGACATTGCTGACCTGCCCGCTGGCGGCGACCGCCCAGTTCTGAATGCCGTTGTAGTGATACCCCTGGCCGGGAGCGTATCGCGTGATCCACTCCGCGCGCGGTGGCTGGGTGCGCCCCTGTTCATCGGTCGCGCGACTCATGAGGACCAGCGGCGAGCCATCCCATCGCCACAGGAGGCGGAAGCGTGTCAGCGCCTTGGAGAGCACCGGCTCGCCGAGCGCGGCTTCGGCCCAGCTCCGCCCGCCGTCGGCCGACACCTCGACCTTGCTGATCTTGCCGCCGCCGCTCCAGGCGAGGCCGGAGATTTCGTAGAGACCGGGGCCCTGCATTTCGAGCCCGAACGACGGCTTCAGAATGACCGACTTGGGCGCCATCTCGAAGCTGAAGCGCTGAGCCCGGCCATCGGGCAGCAATTCCGTATAGCGAGACGTCTCCTCGCGGCTCAGGGCGGGGTTGCGGGTGAGCTTGAGGCGGCGGAGCCATTTGACGCTCATGTTGCCTTCGAGGCCGGGCAGGAACAGCCGCACGGGGAATCCCTGTTCGGGGCGCAGCGCCTCTCCGTTCTGATAGAGCGCGACGATCGCGTCGTTGAGGCAGGCGGCGAGGGGAACACTGCGGCTGTGCAGGCAGGCGTCGGCCCCCTCGGCGATCACCCAGCGGGCTTCGGGCCGCACGCCGGCTTCGTCCAGCAAGATCGACAGTGGTACGCCGGTCCACTCCGAGCCGGAGATCAATCCATGCAGGGCGCCGGCGCTGGCCTGCCGAGGCTCGGCCTGGGCGTTGGCGCCGCTGTTGCCGGAGCATTCGAGGAAGCGGATCCGCGTCTCCATCGGATAACGGGCGAGGGCGTCCATGCTGAAGCTGAGCGGCCGGCGCACCAGGCCGTGGATGACCAACTCGTGCTTGTCCGGATCGATGGCCGGAACGCCAGCGTGATGCCGTTCGAAGTGGAGGGAGGCTGGGGTGATGGTCCCCTCGAGCAGGTGGATCGGCGTCCTTGATGAGCCGATCGCCGTCGGATCACCGTTGAGGATGCGTTGGACCTTCTCCTGTGACGGAGCGACGGATCCGTAGAGGCTGAGCGGCGCGCCCTGAGAAAGCAGCCAGTCCGGGCCGCTGCGGCGGTCTGGTTCACCGACGGCCGAACAGGCGACGCCCGCGGCCCCCATACTGAGACTGGCCAGAAGGGTTCGCCGCCCTATCAGCCCTCCGCCTGCGGTAGGCTGAAGCCTGCCGATCTCGTCGCGCGCCATGATCCATCTCCGCAAGATGGATTTTAATTCGACTAAAATTATAGGAATTTGAATTCAGGTTTTCTGCCGAAAGGCGGAGCTTCCGCTTATCATCCGGCCGTGGCGGTTATCGCGGCCAGGGATCGCCGGCCGGCATGTCTTTCGAGACCGTCCCCGGAAACGCCGGCGGCCGCTTCTCCAGGAAGGCGGCGACGCCCTCCTTCACGTCCGGTCCGGAACCCAGCGCCATGGCCAGCGGGCCATCGATTCGCAGGACCTCTTCGGGCGTCGCCGCTTCGGAGAGCTTCCAGAGCATCTGCCGGGTGAGGGCGATGGAGACCGGCGCTGTGTTCTCAACGATTGAGCGGGCGATCTCCTGGGCGCGTGGCGCCAGGTCCTCCGGCGCCGTGACCTCGCTGACGAGCCCACCGGCGAGCGCCTCCTGCGCCGAGAACAGGCCGCCGTCGAGGCACCACCTCAAGGCCTGGGAGATTCCCACGAGGCGGGGCAGGAACCAGGCGCTGCCGGCCTCCGGGACCAGCCCACGCCTGGCGAAGACGAAGCCGAACTTCGCGCTCTCCGACGCGATTCGGATGTCCATGGGCAAGGTGAGGGTAAGTCCGACACCGACGGCGGCGCCGTTGAAGGCGGCGATCGACGGCTTGCGACAGTGATAGATGGCCCCGACCATGCCTGCGCCGCCGGCGCGCTTGCTGACGTCGCCGAACGAGGCCGAGCCCTTCTCGGAGGTGGTGTCGAAGGCGTCGGCGCCTGCCGAGATGTCGGCCCCCGCGCAAAATGCACGCCCTGCGCCGGTGACCAGCACGGCCCTTACGGCGTCGTCGGCGTCGGCGCGATGGAAGGCGTCGGCCAGTTCCGCGCCCATGATGGCGGTGTAGGCGTTCAGCTTGTCGGGCCGGTTGAGGGTGACCTGAAGGACCCCGTCCGCAAGCTCACAGTCGATGTGTTCGTAAGAGTCCGACATCGCCGCCTCCCATTCGCAGGATCGTCCTGCGGTTTTCGGGGAGCCTAGCGAGTTGACGCCACGGCTGCGCAAGCGTGCGCGGCGTAGCGACGTCCAGGGCGCCGATATCTAGGTATGGTGATGTCTGGGAAGTGGTGTCCCCCCAACCCGATCAGGGTTGGGGGGACATGGTGCCGCCGGGCAGGATTGAACTGCCGACCTCAGCCTTACCAAGGATGCGCTCTACCACTGAGCTACGGCGGCGACGAGGCGCGGGCTATAGCCAAACCCGTGGCCGGAGTGAAGCCCTAATTCGCGCAAACCGCACTTGACGTGAACGTCGTCTCGCCGCACCCCCGATTTCCATGGAAAAACGCGATAAAACGCCGGCCGACGACAAGGAGGCCAAGCTTGCCGCCGCCCTTCGGGCGAATCTCCGGCGGCGGAAAGCCGGGGCGCGGCCTGCTCCGAAGGAAGACGATTCGGACAAGCGCTCGTGAAGCGCGGTCGCTTCCGCGACCGCCGCCTGCGCGCTAGATAGCGGCCGAAGGCGCTGGAAGCGCGGGCCTGCGTACGCCAGCCTTCAGAGGGACGAGTTTGGATCGCATCGCCATCACCGGCGGCGCGCGGCTGCATGGCGAGATCCCCATCAGCGGCGCCAAGAATTCCGCCATCAAGTTGATGGCGGCCAGCCTGCTTACCGACGAACCGCTGCGGCTCACCAACATGCCGCGGCTGGCGGATACGCGCTTTCTGGCGCGCCTGCTGCAGCGTCTTGGCGCCGAGGTGGTCGAGCGCACGGGCGAGGACGGCGAAGAGACGGTTCTGCACACCCGGGAGCTCGTCAGCGCGCTCGCGCCCTACGACCTGGTCCGCCAGATGCGAGCCTCGTTCAACGTCCTGGGGCCGCTGATCGCGCGCACCGGCCACGCCAAGGTCTCGCTGCCCGGGGGCTGCACGATCGGCGCCCGGCCGGTGGATCTGCACCTGGAAGCGCTGCGGGCGCTCGGCGCCTCGATCGACCTGCACGAAGGTTATGTCTACGCCCAGGCGCCGCGGGGCCTTACAGGCGGGCTGATCGCATTTCCCTTCGCCTCGGTCGGCGCCACCGAGCACGCCATGCTCGCGGCCGTGCTGGCCAAGGGCGAGACGGTGATCACCAACGCCGCCTGTGAGCCGGAGCTCGGCGACTTGGCCGATTGCCTGAACAAGATGGGCGCCAAGATCTCTGGGGCGGGGACACCGACCATCGTGATCCAGGGCGTCGATCGCCTGCGTGGCGCGACCCACTCGGTGATCCCGGATCGGATCGAGACGGGCACATTCGCCCTGGCGGCCGCCATGACCGGAGGCGAGGTTCGCCTGACCCGCACCCGCTGCGGCTTTATCGACGCCCTGCTGGACAAGATGAGCGAGGCCGGGGTCGAGGTGACGCGCCATGAAGACGGCATGACGATCAAGCGTAACGGCGGCCGTCTGCAGGCCGTGGAGATCGAGACCGATCCCTATCCGGGGTTCGCCACGGATCTGCAGGCCCAGTTCATGGCCCTGATGACGCTGGCGGATGGCGAGAGCGTCATCAAGGAGACCATTTTCGAGAACCGCTTCATGCATGCGCCCGAGCTGGCGCGCCTGGGCGCCGACATTTCAGTGTCGGGCGGTGAGGCGCGGGTGAGGGGCGTGCCGATTCTGGACGGGGCTCAGGTGATGGCGACGGACCTGCGCGCTTCGGTTAGTTTGGTGATCGCGGCGCTGGCTGCGCGCGGCGAAACAACCGTGAGTCGCGTTTATCATCTGGACCGGGGCTTCGAACGCCTGGAAGAAAAGCTCAGCGCCTGCGGCGCCGACGTTCGGCGGATCCCAGGCGATGGCGAGGCCGAGGACTGAAGATGACGCAAGCGACCCGTCTGCGCCTGTTGGCCGAGGACGCTGACGACCTGGGCGTCGTCGCGGCGGCGTTGCAGGACGCTGTCGGCAAGATCGGCGATATTTCCTATGAGCCGGCGGCCCGCCGCCTGACGCTCGTCTTCAACCGTTACCGGTGGGAAGGAAAGGGTGGAGAGCGGGTTCGCGCCGCGCTTCAGATCGGGTCCGTGCTCAAGGTCCAGGCTCGCCGGCTGCGGCGCAGCGCCAGGGACGCGGTCATCGAACTGCTGAACGTCAGCTTCGAGCCGGGTGAGGCGCCAGGCGGGGCGGTAGTCTTCACCTTCGCCGGCGGCGGCGACCTGCGCGCCGAAGTCGAATGCCTTGATCTGGTCCTCGCCGACGTGAGCGAGCCCTGGCCGACGCCGCGTACGCCGAACCACGAAGCCTAGCCCTGCGAGGGCTGGGCGTTTAAAGAGCCGGCCATGCGCCGTTTCTCCTTTTCTGATCCTGGCTTCGAGGCCGCCTTCGCCGCTTTCGTCGACGAACGTCGCGACACGCCGGAAGAAGTGGACGCCGCGGTTAGGGACGTGCTGGCCGCGGTTCGCGCCGAAGGTCTCGACGCCCTGCTGCGGTTCGCCCGCCAGTTCGACCGCGTCGAACTCGACGAAGGCAGCATCCGGGTCACCGCCGAGGAAATCGAGGCGGGGGCCGCCCAATGCCCGGCGCCGGTGCGCGAGGCGATCGCCTTCGCTGCGGCGCGGATCGCCGCTTATCACGCTCGCCAGAGACCTGCGGACGCGGCTTTCACCGACGAGGCCGGCGTCGAACTCGGTTGGCGTTGGACCCCGCTGGAGGCGGTCGGCATCTACGTGCCCGGCGGCCGAGCGGCCTATCCCTCCACCGTGCTCATGAACGCCGTGCCGGCCAAGGTCGCGGGTGTGGAACGCATCGCCATGGTGACCCCGCCCGGCAAGTTGCAGCCGGCGGTGCTGGCGGCGGCCAAGGAGGCCGGCGTCACAGAGATCTGGCGGGTCGGCGGCGCGCAGGCCGTGGCCGCGCTCGCCTATGGCGCCGGACCTATCCGCCCGGTCGACAAGATCGTCGGTCCTGGCAACGCCTACGTCACGGCGGCCAAGCGGCGCGTCTACGGAACCGTGGGCATCGACGCCCTGGCCGGACCCTCCGAGATTGTGGTGGTCGCTGATGGCGCCAACCGTCCGGACTGGATCGCCGCCGACCTCTTGTCGCAGGCCGAGCACGACCCCGCCGCGCAGTCGATCCTGATCACCGACGACGAGGCCTTCGCCGCCGCGGTCGAGGCGGCGGTCCAGGAGCAACTGGCGTCCCTCAGCACCGGCAAGGACGCCGCGGCCTCCTGGCGCGACCACGGGGCGGTGGTGATCGCACCGCTAGACGAGGCGCCGCGCCTGGTCGACCTGATCGCGCCCGAGCACGTGGAGTTCGCCCTCGATGCGCCGGAGGCGCTCGCGGACCGCGTGCGCCATGCCGGCGCGATCTTCCTGGGACGCCATACGCCCGAGGCGATCGGAGACTACGTCGCCGGCTCGAACCACGTGCTGCCCACCAGCCGCGCGGCGCGGTTCTCTTCGGGGCTGTCGCTCTACGATTTCATCAAGCGCACCTCGATCGTGAAGTGCGACCCGAAGTCCTTTGCTGTCCTTGGCCCGCACACCGTGGCGCTGGCCGACGCCGAGGGCCTTCCGGCTCACGCGCGCTCGGCGGCCGTCCGCCTGGGACAAAGCTGAACAGTTCCTGTCAGCGCGGCGCCGAGGGCCGTTCAGGAAGCGCCATCTAGGGTGTTCGTCATCGGGGCCTAGCGGCCTCGCCACAGATGACGGAGACAGCCATGCGCGTTTTGAACACCTCCAAGATGATGCGCGGCGCGACGGTCGCCGCCCTGGCCGGCGTCATGGCCGCGGGTGCGGCAGGAACGGCGAGCGCACAGTATCGCACGCCCACCGGCGGCGGCCTCGGCTCGGTCGTGAGCTGCGACGCTCAAGGTAACAAGCAGGCGGGCGGCGCGATCATCGGCGGTTTGCTGGGCGCGGTCGCTGGCTCGAACCTGGCCAAGAACGACCGCGGCACGGGTACGGCCATCGGCGCGGTCGCGGGCGCGGCCACCGGCTCCTGGGTCGGGTGCAAGATGCAGCGCGATGATGCGGCCCGCGGCGGGTACGCCCAGTCCAATTACCGCCCGGCCACCTACGTCCAGAACGGCTATCGCCTGAACGGCGACCTGGCCCCGGCCAATCTGGTCCGTGATGGCGGGACCTTCGTGGCCACCTCGAGCCTGAACCTGCGCGCCGCGCCGACGACCGGTTCGGCCCGGGTCGGCGCTCTGCGTCCCGGCCAGCCGTTCCAGGCCCTGGCCCGCGTGCGTGGCACGGAGTGGATCCTGGTCGGCCAGGGCGGCGTCGGCGTCGGTTATGTCCACGGCGCCTACGTTCAACCCGCGGGCTATCAGCAGGCCAATTATCGCTACTGATCCGAAGATGGCGCCCGGCGGGACACGCTGGGCGTCTTTTCGTCACGAGGCAGGATGACGTTAGGGGGTGGTTTGCAATAAAGCTCGGGCAAGCCTCTCCCGCAGCGCCATGGCCGACGAAGACCGCACCAAGCATCGACTGCAGTCCGTTGAGATCGACGAGGATTCCCTCGCCGCGGTTTCGCGCGACCAGGAGCAGGAGCGCCAGATCGCGATCTTCGACCTGCTGGAGGAGAACTACTTCTATCCGGAAGGCGCGACGACCGGTCCCTACGACCTGCGCATGGGCCTGATGGAGAACAGGCTGGTCTTCGACGTCCGCGGGCCGGAATACGAAAAGCGCCACATCCTGTCGCTGTCGCCCTTCCGCGGGCTGATCAAGGACTACTTCCTGATCTGCGAGAGCTACTATCAGGCGATCCGGAACTCTTCGCCCCAGCAGATCGAGGCCCTCGACATGGGGCGCCGTGGTTTGCACAACGAAGCCTCGGAGCTGTTGCGGGTCCGTCTTCAAGGCAAGGTCGAGACCGATCTCGACACCGCCCGCCGGCTCTTCACCCTCATCTGCGCGCTGCACTGGCGGGGCTGATCGATGAGTGCCGACGCGTCTCGTCCGCGCTTGCCTGGCGCGGTGCTCTTCGCCTGCAACTTCAACCGGGTCCGCTCGCCGATGGCCGAGGCGCTGCTGAAGCGGGCGGTCGGCGACCGCGTCTATGTGGATAGCTGCGGCCTGAAGCGGAAGGACGGCGAACACGCCGACGGCGCCGATCCCTTCGTACAGGCGGTGATGGCCGAGGTGGCGGTGGATCTCGAAACCCACAAGCCCAAGACCTTCGACGACCTGGAGGACTCCTCCTTCGATCTCGTGATCTCGCTGACGCCTGAAGCTCAGCACCGGGCAGTGGAGCTGACTCGCGGGCGGGCCGCCGAGATCGAATACTGGCCGACCTTCGATCCGACCCTGACCGAAGGCTCGCGGGAGGCGCGTCTCACGGCCTATCGCGAGGTGCGCGATCAGCTCGCCCAGAGAATCGCCGAGCGTTTCCGACGCTAGCCATTGGGACGCTGAGCGCGTAAAGCGCTCTGCGCTATACTACGCTTCACGGCTCGCCGCTGCGCGGGCCGTTGACGATTCGAAACACCAACTCGGGGCCTGCATGGCTAAAGAAGAACTTTTGGAGTTTCCGGGCACGGTCAGCGAAGTCCTGCCTAACGCGACCTTCCGCGTGAAACTCGAGAACGACCACGAAATCATCGCGCACACGGCCGGCAAGATGCGCAAGAACCGCATCCGCGTGTCGGCGGGCGACAAGGTTCTGGTCGAGATGACGCCGTACGACCTGACCAAGGGTCGCATCACCTTCCGCGTCCGATAAGAGCCGCTTGGCCAAGACGCCGCCACAGCGCCTGGTGCTGGCATCAGCAAGTCCCAGGCGGTTGGATCTCCTGCGCCAGATCGCGCTTGCGCCCGACGAGATCGTCGCCGCCGAGATCGACGAAACCCCTCTGAAGAGTGAGACACCGCGCCAGACGGCGCTGCGCCTCGCGGTCGCCAAGGCCGCGGAGGTCGCCAAGGCGCGGCCGGACGACTTCGTCCTCGCCGCCGATACGGTGGTCGCGGTTGGGACCCGCATCCTTCCCAAGGTCGAGACCGAAGCCGAAGGGCGGCGCTGCCTGGAACTGCTCTCCGGGCGTGCTCATCGCGTTCTGACCGGCGTCGCCGTCTGCGGACCCGACGGTCGCTCGGTTAGCCGGCTTGTGGAGAGCCGCCTGCGCTTCAAGCGTCTTAGCAACCTGGAGGTCCAGGCCTATCTCGAAAGTGGGGAGGGCGTCGGCAAGGCCGGCGGCTACGCGATCCAGGGTCGGGCCGGGGCGTTTGTGATGTCCTTGCAGGGCTCCTATCCCGCCGTGGTCGGCCTGCCGCTTTACGAGACGGTCAATCTTCTGCGCGGCGTGGGCTTCATAAAGGCATGAGCGAACGTACACTCTTCCTGGACCAGGGGATCGGCGAGAGCCGCGCCGTGGTCATGCTCGACGGCCGGCCCGAGCGGCTGCTGATCGCGCGCGATGGCGACCTCCAGGCCACGCGCCTTGGCGCCCGGCACGTGGCGCGGGTCCGCAAGGTGGAGCCGGCCTTCGGTTCGGCCTTCGTCGACCTGGGCGGTGTCGAGGCGATGATGGCCTTCAAGCCGGACGCTCGCCCGGTGGAAGGTCAGGCGCTGGAAGTCGAGATCCGCACCGAGCCGCGCCGCGACAAGCTCCCCACCGTGCGGGTGATCGGTTCGGCCGAGGGGGCGCCGCAAATGCTGGCCGGCCCGCCTTCGTTGAAGGAGCAGCTCCAGGCCTTCGCCCGCGGCGCGGAGATCATCGAGGGCAGGGAGGCGCGTCAGGCCGCCGATGAGGCCGAGGCCGACGCACTGGAAGTCGTCCATCGCCTGCCGGGCGGCGGGAACATCGCCATCGAACCGACCCGCGCGCTCATCGCGATCGACGTCGATCTCGGCGAGCGCAAGGGCAATGACGCCAAGCGCGTGACCCGCCAAGCCAATCTCGCCGCTCTTCAAACTGCGGCGCGCCTGCTGCGCCTGAAGGGGCTCGGCGGTATCGTCGTGATCGATCTCGTGGGCCGTGGGCATGACGGCAATGCGCTGCTGACGGCGGCTCGCGCGGCCTTCGCGCCGGACAATCCCGGTGTTGCGATCGGGCCGGTCGGGCGTTTTGGCACTATGGAACTAACCGTGCCCCGTCGGACGCCGCCGATCGCAGAGGTGCTCTGCGACGCTGGCGGCGTGCTTTCGGACACCACGCTCGCCCTGCGCCTCATCCGGGCGATCGAGGATGCGGCCCGTTCCGATCCGGGCGCGAGGCTCGCCGCGTCGTGCGCGCCGCCGGTCGCCGTCGCAGCCGCGCCCCTGGCCGAGCAACTCGCGGGCAAGATCGGCGCGCGCTTCGTCATAGAGCCGGCGGCCGCGCTTCCCCGCGAACGATTTGAGGTGCGAAGCCTGTGAGCGCGCCCTGTCCGATCTGCGGCAAGCCTGCCGATACGAAGTACCGGCCATTCTGCTCCAAGCGTTGCGCGGACGTCGATCTGCAGCGCTGGCTCGTCGGCGGCTATGCAATTCCGACCGCCGAAGAGGACGAACCGGGCGAGGGAAATCAGGAAGACTGAAACCCCGCTGGACAGGGCGCGAAGCCTCTTCTATAGACGCGGCTCCCGCGCAGACGGGACCGGCGCCTGGGTAGCTCAGTTGGTAGAGCAGCGGATTGAAAATCCGCGTGTCGGTGGTTCGAATCCGCCCCCAGGCACCACCTTTCTCGAAAAGCTTACGACGACGAACGCCATCGGCGCCTTGCGCCCTGGCGCGCATGTGCTACCGCGCTCCGATGCCGAGAATTGTCTACACCTGTTATCCGACCGGAGCGGTGGCGGGCGGGCAGAAGGTGATCATCCGCCACGTAGAAGCATTGCGAGCCTTAGGCTTTGACGCCGTCCTGTGGACCAACCGGAGCTCGAAGTTCCCGGAGTGGATGAACTTCTCGGCGCCGATCGAGGTCGAAACACCGCTTCGGCCCGACGATATCATGGTGGTGCCGTCGGATGCGCCAAACGTCATCAAGGCGGCGGCCCGGGATTTCCGACGCGCCGTCGTCTTCGAGCAGAATCAATTTACCTTCGCGGCCTTGGCGCTCGAGGGCCTGGATCAATTTCCGCCCGAGCGGTTTCCCACCTTCATCGCCGTCGGCGCTGCGAACGCCCAAACCATTCGGCGGGTCTATCCGGCCGCGCAGGTCGAGATCGTACCTTGCTTCGCCGACGAGCGGCTTTTCAGGCCCGGTGCGACGAAGACGCACCAGATCGCGCTTTCGCCGCGAAAGCGGATCAGTGAGGCGCGCATCATCCGGGCCCTCTTGCCGAGGTATCATCCAGCCCACGCCGGCCTCCCTTGGGTTCAGCTGGAGGGCGTGAGCGAGCAACTCGTGGCGCAGGCCATGGCCGCCTCGACCCTCTTTCTAAGTCTCAGCCGGTTTGAATCGGTAGGGATGACACCCCTTGAGGCCATGGCCAGCGGATGTGTGTGCGCCGGCTTCACAGGCATCGGCGGATGGGAGTACGCATCGACGGAGAACGGGTTTTGGGTGGACGAAGACGATTGCGAGGCCGCCGCCGACGCGCTCGCTGACGCCGCGGATCTGGTGATGACCGGCGGGGCGGGGCTGCGCCGGATGCGGGAGGCGGGTTTCGAGACCGCCGAGCGGTGGTCCTACGCCCGTTTCCTTTCGGCCCTAGAAGCTACCTGGGAAGGGCTGGCGCCGGAGGCGAGAATCTTGCCGGCGAGCCGTCCGACCTAGCGGACCCGCGCGGGGTTGCCCACGACTGTCGCGCCGGGAGGCACGTTGCGGGTGACGACCGCCCCAGCGCCGACGATCGCATCGTCGCCCACGGTGACGCCGGGAAGGATGATCGCGGCTGCGCCGATCCAGACATTGGCGCCGATGCGCACCGGTTGGCCCAGCTCGATGCCTGCGCGCCGTTGCTCCGGATCGCGTGGGTGGTCGGCGGCGAGAATCTGTACGCCCGGTCCGATTTGCGCGCCTTTGCCGATCACCACCTCGGCGACGTCGAGGATGACGCAGCCATAGTTCATGAACACCCCATCCTCGATGCGGACGTTGTAGCCGTAGTCGATATAGAGAGGGCCGCGCACCGCGACCCCTTCGCCCACGAAGCCGAGGCCGGCGGCGAGCAGGGCGCGTCGCTCCCCCGCAGGTGATTCCGGATTGGCGTTATAGGCGGCCATCCAGCGGACGGCGCGGGCGTGGTCGGCTTGGAGTTCCGGGTCGTCGGGCCGGTAAGGCGCTCCCGAAATCATCTTTTCCTTTTCACTAGGCATCCAATCCCTCCGGCTATGCGCCATGGCGCCTGGGACACGCTTGGCTTCTGAACGCTGCGCAGGCGCCTTGCGCCGATTGACTCGGCGGTACTGGGGACCCATGTCGCTTGTGTGACGGGGCGCTGACCGAATTTCGTGCGCCCCGGCGCCAAATGGTCGGGCTCAAGTCGGTTATTTTAAGATCGGCGTTCGGCCAGCATTGCTGCGCTGCAGCACAATATTTCCTCTAAAAGTAGAATTTCGACCCGCTTTCCTTGGGGTGAGCATTGTGCGGCGCAACATAGTTCGCCTGCGCGGGTGTTTCTTGATGTCTCGGGGGAAAGTATGCCCCCTTGACGCTTGGAATAGGGGTTGCCAAAGGACCCATGCCGCACGTCTAACATAGCGGTAAGATTTCAAGTTCCCCTAGGGAAGGAGAGATCGCTCCCGTATCCGAACGCCCAGTTTCACGTCGTGGAATAGGCGCCAGGGTCGGGCGCAGCGAAGCGGCTCTCGCGCTTCGTCCGGGCGACCGGGTGAGGCGACGGGCTATTTAGTTAGGGTGGGAGACGCTCTCGCGCGACGACCCTTCGGTCCAAAACGTGCTAGACCAATCAGGAACTGGCGACAGATGCTCGACAATAAACGAAAGACCCCTTTCATCGCTCTCCTCGGCGCGGTCGCGCTGATGGCGAGCGCGCCGGCGTTTGCTCAGGACGCCGCCGCTCCGGCCGCTCCGGCCGCCGCCGACGCCGCGGCTCCGGCCGCCCCTGCCGCTGACGCCGCCGCTCCGGCTGCTGACGCCGCCGCCCCCGCCGCCCCGGCTGCTGACGTTGCTCCGGAACAAATCGAACATGCCGGCAAGCTGACCGTCATGCAGATGTTCTTTGACGCCGAGCCGGTCGTTAAGGTCGTCATGATCGGCCTGGTTCTGGCCTCGATCCTTTCTTGGACCCTGCTGGTCACCAAGCTGATCGAATTCGGCTCGCTGAATAAGTCTTCGGACCGCTTCGTCGAAGCTTTCCGCAGCGCCAAGTCGGTGAACGAAATGGGCCGTATCGCCACCTCGGACGAGTTCGGCGGCAACCCGCTGGCCGACATGACCGCCGCGGCGACCCAAGAAGTCGAACTGTCGCGTCAAGCCGGTCTGGCTGTCAGCGGCGCTCACCGCGAAACCACGCTGCACCGTGCTGAAGCTGCGGTCGGCGCGGTCCAAGCCAACCTCGGCAAGCGTCTGTCGGGCGGCATGCAGTTCCTGGCCTCCGTTGGTTCGTCCGGTCCGTTCATCGGTCTGTTCGGTACCGTTTACGGGATCATGAACTCCTTCATCGGCATCGCGAACACCAACACGACCAACCTGGCCGTCGTCGCCCCCGGCATCGCCGAGGCGCTGCTCGCCACTGGTATTGGTCTGTTCGCCGCTATCCCGGCCGTTATCTTCTACAACTACTTCCAGACCCGCATCTCCGCTTTCGGCGCGCGTACGGAAGGCTTCGTTGCTGAACTGATGAACGCCATTTCCCGGCAGCTCGACAAAGGGGCGTAACCCAGATGGGAGCCAAACTCTCAGGTTCTGGGGGTGGCAGGTACGCGGTCGAGGCGAACAGCGAAATCAACGTGACGCCCTTTGTGGACGTTATGTTGGTGCTCCTGATCATCTTCATGGTTGCGGCGCCCATGGCCGCCGTGACCGTGCAAGTTGCTCTGCCAAACGCCGTCGCCAAACCTTCAACGAACCCTCCGAAACCCGTCTACATCAGCATCCAGTCCGGCGGCACCCTCTACATCGGTGACAGCCGAGTGGAGCTGGCGGATATCGGAGACACTCTGCGCAGCACGATCGGGGCTCGTAATCCGGAGAAAGAACGCATCTTCATCCGCGCCGACAAGGACGTCCTCTACGGGGACTTCATGGGCGTCATGAACATGCTTCAGGACAACGGTTTCTACAGCGTGGCCCTCGTCGGCGAAGACAAAAGCTAGAAAGGGGGTGACGAATGGCTGAAACCACCGACACTACCCATGAAGAGCACCACGAGCGCAGTGTCTTCGACGAGCCGAAGAAGAAGCGTAACACTGGCGTCACTGTCGCCATTGTTGGCTCCATCATCGTGCACGCTGGCCTTGGCTACTATTTGTACAAGTCCAGGTTCGAGCCGAAGTATCGGGAGTACTCGGATGACGTGACGGACGTGGCTATCATTAAGCCCGCTCCGCCGCCGCCTCCGCCGCCCCCGCCGCCTCCGCCGAACACGCCGCCTCCGCCGCCGCCGAAGCTGCAACCGCGGCCTCCGGTGAACGTGCCGACGGACATTCCGCAGATCCCGCCTCTGCCGGTTCCCCCGGTTGAGAAGCGGATCGAGGAACCGAAGCCGCCGGCGCCTCCGCCGCCGACTCCGCCGCGTCCGTCGGTGATCACGAACCCTGACTGGGCTCGTCGTCCCTCGGGTGAGGACGTTGCTCGTTACTATCCGGATCGCGCGATGCGGATGAATATCGAGGGACGTGCGACGCTGAGCTGCCAGGTCACCGCTAAGGGGACCCTGGAAAACTGCTCGGTGGACTCCGAGGAGCCGGCCGATCAGGACTTCGGTTCTGCGGCGCTCCGGATGAGCAAGCTCTTCCGGATGCGGCCCAAGACTCAAGACGGCGCGCCCGTCGAAGGTGGCACGGTGCGGATCCCGATCCGCTTCACGCTGCCGAAGGGCTAAGCTTCGTCTGAAGCAACTGAGATCAGCCCCGGAGTTCTGCTCCGGGGCTTTTCTTTTGCCTCACAAAAACCTGCGGCAGACGCGCCGTGAGCAGGTTCGGCTCTTGATCGTGTCGCGCGGTGCGACTAGAAGAGCCGCCTTGCAATGCGCCGCCTTAGCTCAGTTGGTTAGAGCGCTAGATTGTGGCTCTAGAGGTCCTCGGTTCGAATCCGAGAGGTGGTACCATTGCCAGACGTGAAAGGCCCGGGGCGTAAGCCCCGGGCTTTTTCGTCAGATGGGCAGGACGGTGACGGACTTCACCTCCTCCAGGACCGCGTAGGTCCGCGTCTCCCGGACGCCCGGCATCGCCACCAGCACCTCGCCCAGGAAGCGGCGATAGGCCTCCATGTCGCTGACCCGCGCCTTGATCAGGTAGTCGAAGCCGCCCGCGACCATGTGACATTCGAGAATCTCGGGCGTTCTCTGGGCCGCCGCGGCGAAGTCGCTGAAGGTGTCGCCCGTCGTGCGGTCCAACTGGACCTCGACAAAGATCAGCAGCGCGCGTCCGATGGCCTTCGGATCGAGCAGGGCCGTAAACCCGGTGATCACCCCGCGGTCCCGCAGACGGCGCAGGCGGTCAGAGCAGGCCGAGGGCGACAGGTGGCATTGTTGGGCGAGATCGAGGTTACTGATGCGACCGTCTCGCTGCAGCACGCGCAGCAGCCGGCGATCGGTGTCGTCGAGTTGAATGATATCCGCCATTACGGTTCTATTGTCATGGATGCTGCGGCCAGGAGCGCTGACAGTCGTAGGACATTCGATATTGTATCGGATAGGCCGGATATCAAATCCATCCTCAAGGCCAAATCACCATGACCTCCTGGACCGCTCTCGACGACCTTGCCGCTAAATATCGGGACGAAACCGAGGCGGTGACGGCCTTGCTGGCCGCACGGGTTCTCAGTCCCCGCCAACGCGACGAGATTCGGGCCCAAGCGGTCGCCTTGGTCGAGGCGGCCCGGCGCTCGGCCAGACGTCAAGGCGTGGTCGAGAGCTTCCTCCAGGAGTTCAGCCTCGGCACGCGAGAGGGGCTGGCCCTGATGTGCCTGGCCGAGGCGCTGCTTCGTACGCCGGACGCCGAGACGCGCGACCGCTTGATCGCCGAGAAGATCGGCGGCGCGGATTGGGCCAGCCACCTGGGCCGCTCGGACAGCCTGTTCGTCAACGCCTCGACCTGGGCCTCATGTTGACCGGGAAGATGGTCGATGTGGACGAGGACGCGCGGCGCGACCCGCCAGGCTTCCTGCGGCGCCTGGTCGAGCGGATCGGCGAACCAGTGGTCCGCAAGGCCGTCACCCAGGCGATCGGCATCATGGGCGAGCAATTTGTGCTCGGCCGTACGATTGAGGCTGCGCTCAAGCGCGCGGCCAAGGAAGGGCAGGTCTGTTCGTTCGACATGCTGGGCGAAGGTGCGCGCACCGAAGCCGATGCAGCGCGGTATGAGGCCGCCTACGCGGCGGCCCTGGAGACCGTGGGCGCGCGCTCGAAGGGCGCCGGGCCGGAGGCTGGGCACGGCGTTTCGGTGAAGCTATCGGCGCTTTCACCCCGCTATGAGGCCACCCAGGAGGCGCGGGTGTGGACGGAGCTCTATCCACGGCTCAAGCGCCTGGCTCTGATCGCGGCGCGGCACGACATCAACTTCACCATCGACGCGGAGGAAGCCGACCGGCTGGTCATCTCCCTCAAGCTGCTGGAGCGGTTGGCCGGGGAGGGCGAGTTGGGCGCTTGGCGGGGCCTGGGCCTCGCCGTCCAGGCCTATCAAAAGCGCGCGCCGCTTGCGGTTGCGCGGGTCGAGGAAATCGCCCGCCGCAGTGGCCGGCGGCTCATGGTCCGGCTGGTGAAGGGCGCCTATTGGGACAGCGAGATCAAGCGCGCCCAAGTCGGAGGTCGCCCGGACTATCCTGTCTTCACGACCAAGGCCGCCACCGACCTGTCGTATCTCGTCTGCGCCCAGGCGATGATCGCGGCCAGCCCGCACATCTATGCCCAATTCGCGACCCACAACGCCCATACCCTGGCGGCGGTCCGTGAACTGGCGGCTCAGGCAGGCGTGCGGATCGAGTTCCAGCGCCTGCATGGGATGGGAGAGGCGCTCTACGCGGCGGCGCACGATCTCCGCGGGGACGCCATCGTGCGCACCTATGCGCCCGTCGGCGGGCATGAGGACCTGTTGCCCTACCTAGTCCGCAGGCTGCTGGAGAACGGCGCCAACACCTCTTTCGTTCACGCCCTGCTCGACGAGCGGGTGCCGGCCGAGGACGTGGTCGCCGACCCGGTGACGGTCATCGAGCGCGCTGGGATCGGCCCGCATCCGAAGATCCCGCGCCCGGCCGACATCTACGGCGCAGAACGCCGCAACTCCCCGGGCCGCGATCTCTCGATCCCGGATGAGGCCGCGCGGCTGCATCACGCCGCCCGCGCGTTGTCGCCGCTCAGCGCCGGGCCGATGGTCGAGGGGAAGGCGCGGCCCGGCGTCGAGCAGACGGTGTCGAGCCCGTCGGCCGACGGGTCGGTCGTGGGCAAGGCGGCGGAAGCTTCGGTCGCCGACATCGACGCCGCCTTCGCCGCCGCGCGGGCCGCGCAGCCAGCCTGGGACGCCATGGGCGGTTTCCGCCGCGCCGAGGTGTTGCGCGCCATGGCCGACGCCCTGGAGGCCGACATGGACCGCCTGATCGCCATCTGTGCGCGCGAGGCTGGCAAGACCCTGGCCGACGGCGTGGCGGAGGTGCGCGAGGCCGCCGACTTCTGTCGCTACTATGCGCACCTCGCCCAGACGAAGTTCGCGGGTCCGGAAACCCTGAAGGGACCGGTAGGAGAGACCAACACCCTGGAGCTGCGGGGGCGCGGAGTCTTTGCCTGCATCAGCCCGTGGAACTTCCCGTTGGCGATCTTCACCGGGCAGATCGCGGCGGCGCTGGCTGCGGGCAATGCAGTCGTCGCCAAGCCGGCCGAGCAGACCCCGCTCATCGCCGCCCAGGCCGTGGCGCTGTTCCACGAGGCCGGGCTGGACCCGCGCCTGCTGGCCCTTACGCCGGGCCGCGGCGAGACGGTCGGGGCCGCCTTGACCGGGCATCGCGAGTGCGACGGCGTCGCCTTCACCGGCGGTACGGATACTGCGCGCCGCATCAACCAGACCTTGGCCAACCGTGATGGGCCGATCATTCCCTTCATCGCCGAAACCGGCGGCCTGAACGGGATGTTCGTCGACACGACGGCCTTGAAGGAACAGGTGGTGGACGACGTGATCCTCTCGGCCTTCGGGTCGGCGGGCCAGCGCTGCTCGGCCCTGCGGATCCTCTTCCTTCCGGAAGACACCGCCGATGCGGTGATCGAGACCATCAAGGGCGCGATGGACGCCCTGGTCGTCGGCGATCCGGCCGACCCGGCCACCGACGTCGGGCCGGTGATCGACGAGGAGGCCCGCGCCGCCCTGCAGGCCCACCTGGCGCGCCTGGAGGCGGAGGCCAAGATCCTGCACCGGCTGCCGGCCCCGATACAGGGCACGTTCTTTGGGCCGGTGCTGGCGGAGATCCCCTCGGCCCGCTTCCTCGAACGCGAGGTCTTCGGACCCATCCTCCATGTCGTGCGCTACGACCCGGCCGAGCTCGAGAAGGCTGCGGGGGAGCTGGCCGGACAGGGATATGGGCTGACCCTTGGCGTCCATTCACGTATCGACGCCTTCGCGCGTCAGGTCCGCGACCTTGTCCCGGCCGGCAATCTCTATGTGAACCGCTCGATCATCGGCGCGGTCGTCGGGGTTCAACCCTTTGGCGGAGAAGGGCTTTCGGGGACCGGGCCGAAGGCCGGCGGCCCGAATTCGCTCTCGCGCTACGCCATCGAGCGGGCCGTCAGCGTCAACATCACCGCCCAGGGGGGCGACCCGGCGCTGCTGAACCTCAGCCTCTAGTAGCCGGCGTCCAGGGACACCAGGCCCTCCAGAGGTTCGCCGGCGCGGAAGCGCGCGATGTTGGCGGCGATGCGCGCACTGGCGCTGACCGGGTCGGTGATCGCCGCCACGTGCGGCAGCACCGTGATCTGCGGATGGCGCCAGAAGACGTGCTCGGCGGGGAGGGGCTCGGTCTCGAAGACGTCGAGAACGGCGTGGGAGAGTTGACCCTCCGCCAAGGCCGCGAGCAGGTCGGCCTCGACCACGTGCGCGCCCCGCGCCACGTTGATCAGGGCCGCCCCGCGCTTCATCTGCGCGAAGGTCGCGGCGCCCAGGAAGCCCCGGGTGGCCGGGGTCAGCGGAAGCAGGTTGACGACGATGTCGCTGCTGAGGACCGTGGCGATATCGCCGTGGCTGCGGCTCCAGGCGACGACCGGAAAGCCGATGGTCGATAGCAGCCCGGCGCAGGCGCGGGCCAGTTCGCCGTAACCCAGGAAGCCGATCTGGCGATCCTGAGCCAGGGGTTGGGCGAGCTGGCGCCACTGGCCTTGCGCCTGCTGAGCCCGGTAGGCCGGCGCCTGGCGGTGCAGGGACAGGACGTGGGCGGCGATCGCCTGGGCCATCTGCTGGCCGAGCGTCGGATCGACCAGCCGGGCGAGGGGCACCGCCTTGGGGAAGGCGGGATCGGCGAGCAGGCCGTCGACCCCCGCCCACGCCGACTGCACCAAGCGAAGGCCCGGTATCGCGGCCAGGGCGCCAGGTGGCGGGTTGGCGACGATCGCGATCTCGGCCTCCGCGGTCGGATCGGTGCTGATCTGGTCGTTGGGAAGGGCGCTGCGCAGCGCCTCCAACCAGCGGGTTTCTGCGTCCGGAGCGAGGCGCGATCGGAAGGTTATGGCCATGGAGGCTCCATATACCTTCTCAGTCGAGGCTTGCATGCGCCGTCGTTTCGGCGCGAGGCTGCCTGTCATGAAGCTCACCGCGCAAGATTCATCCATCCTCGGCCGGTTGGCGGGGGAGGAATCCGAAATTCTTGGCCGTGCCGTAGAATGGTGTGGCCTATCGTCAGGCAGTCGAAACCTGCCGGGACTCGAAGCTCAGCGCGCCGTTCTGGAAGGCGTGATGGCGGAGCTGCCGGGCGAGGTCGAGAACGTCGCCTTGGCCGACAGCCATGAGGTCGCCGCCGACGGGGTCCTGAAGGCTCAGCCTCATCCGCCGGCCCTGATGCTGACCGTGCGGCCGCAGGCGCGGGTGCAGGTCGTGCTTACCGGGCACTACGACACCGTCTACCCGGCCGGCACCAACTTCACCGAGGTGAAGCCGCGATCGGACGGCGCGCTGAACGGCCCTGGCCTCGCCGACATGAAAGGCGGGATCAGCGTCATGCTCGCGGCATTGCGGGCGTTCGAGGATCATCCGGACAAGGCAGAGGTCGGCTATCGGGGTTTGCTCTCCCCCGATGAAGAGATTGGGTCGCTGGCCTCAGGACCAGTGCTGGCGCGCCTGGCCGAGGGCGGTCACGTCGGCCTGACCTACGAACCGGCGATGGCGGGCGGGGCCTTGGCCGCCGAGCGCAAGGGCTCGGGCAATTTCCATATCGTTGTCCGTGGGCGCGCGGCGCACGCCGGACGAGACTTCGCCTCGGGGCGGAACGCCATAGCGGCGGCGGCGGATCTGGCCATGCGACTGGCGGCGGCGAACGGCCAGCGCGAAGGGGTGACGCTCAACGTAGCGCGGATCGACGGCGGCGGACCGCTGAACATGGTGCCGGACCTGGCTGTGGTCCGGTTCAATGTCCGGCTGCCGGACGCAGCGGCCGGCGAGTGGGCGCTCGACTTCATCCGAAGGGCGGTCGCCGCCACCAAGGCCGATGGGATCGAGGCTGAACTCCACGGCGGCTTCACGAGGCCGGCCAAGCCGTTCAACGCCGCCCAACAGCAACTGTTCGGAGCGGTGAAGACGGCGGGAAGCCTGATCGGCCAGGAAATCACCTGGGCGTCCTCGGGCGGGGTTTGCGAGGGCAACAACCTGTTCGCCGCCGGCCTGCCCAATGTCGACACCTTGGGGGTCCGTGGCGGAGACATCCATTCGGAGAACGAATACGCTTGGCCCGAGAGCTTCGTCGAACGGGCGCAGCTCTCGGCCCTGATCCTGGCCAAGCTGGCGAGCGGCGAGATCCCCGCCGCCGAGATCAAGGCCGCGATGGCCGGCGCGGCGTAGCGCAAATGGCCGGACAGACTGACCGCCTCCGCCTCGCGGTGGCGCAGACCAGGGTGACGTCTGATCCACGGTCCAACGGCGAACGGATCCGCCGGCAGATGCGCGAAGCGGCCGCAGCCGGCGCGCGTCTCGTCCAGTTCACCGAAGGAGCGATCTCGGGATACCCGTCCGGGCCTTGCAAGGCCGAACTGGCCGGATGGCGGGTCGACTGGGCCGGGTTGCGGGCTGAGCTGGAGGCCACGGCGGCTCTGGCCGCCGAGTTGCGCCTTTGGACGGTGTTGGGTTCGAACCATCCGCTGACACCGCCGCACCGGCCGCACAACAGCCTGTATGTCATCGATGAGGAGGGGCGGGTCGCAGGCCGTTACGACAAGCGGATGCTGTCGTTCACCGAGGTGTCCGACTGGTACGCGCCGGGTTCGGCGAATCTCGTCTTCGAGATCGACGGTTTCAGGTTCGGCTGCGGCCTCTGCATCGAGATCCAGTTTCCCGAACTGTTCGTTGATTACGCCCGCGAGGGCGTGGACGCCGTCCTGCTGTCGACCTTTTCCCAGGACCCGATGTTTGCGGTGCAGGCGCAGGGACATGCCGCCTGCGGCGCCTTCTGGCTCGGCTTTGCGGTTCCTTCCCAATGCAGCAGCAGCGCGCCATCGGGCCTGGTCGGTCCGGACGGGCGATGGATCGCGCAGGCGCCCGCGGACGGGGAAGACCACCTGGCGATCGCCGATCTGGATCGCGCCGCTCCGGCGCTGCGGGTCGCGCTGGAAATGGCGCGGCCATGGCGCGTTCGGGCAAGGCTGGGCGACCTGCATGAGGCGGCCAGAGTCACCGACCCGCGAAGTTCCGACCGGACGGCCTTCTGAGGCCAAACCCGCCTTTCCATGCAAGGCCGCGTTAACTAAATTGGATCGTCGCAGCGAACGTTTGGATGTGTGCTCATGTCCGACATCGCGTACCCAGGTCCAGCGGTAGGGCAGGCGTCGAGGCCTGTCGGGGACGGGCTTGTCCCCACTGGCGCGGTGCAGCGCCATGGCTGAAGTCTTCGTCTCCTACGGCCACGGAACGACCGTCCAGGCGATGCAGATCGCCAAGGCCCTTCGCAGCATGGGCTACGAGGTCTGGCGCGACGAAGACCTGCCGCCGCATCGCGACTATTCCGAGGTGATCGAGGAGCGCCTGCGTGCGGCGAAGGCCGTGCTGGTTGTCTGGTCGTCGGATGCGGTGAAGTCCCAGTGGGTGCGCGCCGAGGCGGAGATCGCGCGGGAGGCCGGGACTCTGGTCCAACTGACCCTAGATGATGCGACCCTGCCCTTGCCGTTCAACCGGATCCAGTGCGCGGACCTGCGGGCCTGGGGCGGCGATCTGCACGCGCCAGGCTGGCTCAAGGTGGCGGGGAGCATCGCCGAACTGGTCGGCGCGCGCGAGCCGCGAGCGCAGGAGGATGCGGGCGTCGGACTGGCCCTGCCGGACAAGCCCTCCATCGCCGTGCTGCCGTTCGACAATCTGAGCGACGACGCCGAGCAGGAGTATTTCGCAGACGCCATGACCGAGGACATCATCACCGCCCTGTCGCGATGGCGGTGGTTCTTCGTGATCGCCCGCAATTCCAGCTTCACCTACAAGGGTGAGGCGGTGGACGTGCGGCGGGTCGGGCTGGAGCTGGGGGTCCGCTATGTGCTGGAGGGCAGCGTGCGCAAGGTCGGCCAACGGGTCCGGCTGACGGCGCAGCTGGTGGACTGCGCCGACGGTTCGCACATCTGCGCGCACAAGTACGACCGCGACCTGATCGATCTGCTGTCGCTGCAGGACGAACTGACCGAGGAGGTGGTCCGGGCCATCGAGCCGGCCATGCTGCTGCGGGAAAACCTCCGCATCGGTCGAAAGAAGCCGAACGACTATTCGGCGCTCGACTGCTTCCAGCGCGGGATGTGGCACCTGAACAAGGTGTCGGGCGAGCACTACGAGCCGGCGATCCAGCTCTTTCGGGAAGCCATCAGCCGCGATCCCGGCCTGGCCCTGGGCTATATCGGGCTCTCGCGCATCCTCTATGGCGGGGCGACGGTCTATGGCTGGTCGGCGCATGGCGACCAGGACCTCCAGGAGTCCTACAAGGCCGCCAAGGAGGCTATCGAACTCGATCCCGGCGACGCGGACGGGTACTTCGCGTGCTCAGGCGCGGCGCTTTATCTGAGCCTGCACGAGGAGGCCCTGGCGCTGGCGCAGAAGTCCGTCGCCCTGAACCCGAACTCGGCCTACGGGCAGTTCCGGCTGGCGCAGGTGCTGATCTATGCGGGCCGGTCGGAAGAAGCGATCGAGCCGATCCTGCACAGCCTGAGGCATAGCCCGTTCGATCCGCAGCTCGGCGCCATGCTCGGCGCGCTGGCCTTGGCGCACTATCAGTCGAAGAACTATGCCGCCGCCGTCGGGCCTGCACGCGAGGCCACGCTTCATAATTTCGCGGCGGGATATGCGTTGCTCGGCGCGGCG
Source organism: Pseudomonadota bacterium (assembly GCA_023445705.1). Lineage (GTDB taxonomy): Bacteria > Pseudomonadota > Alphaproteobacteria > Caulobacterales > Caulobacteraceae > Phenylobacterium. The sequence goes on along the minus strand of JAEXKM010000462.1, from coordinate 635 downwards.
CTGGCGCGGTTGGGCCGGCTGGAGGAAGCGCATGAGGCGCTGCCGCCGGAGTTGCTGACCAAGTTCGCCAAGGACGCGCCGCGCCTGGCCACCTACGTGAACCCGGCTGACCGCGATCATTTCATGGGCGGCGTGCTGGCGGCGGTCGCAGGACCGCCGGCCAACCGCGACGTAGGCTAGTAATCGCCCGGCTTGTACGGATCGGGATCGTCCGGGTAGCGGCCCTTGAGCAGGACGGTGACGCCGCAGGACGGCTCCCACATCTGCAGTTCGAAGTCGTAGGACGGGACCCAGGCGAAGGTGATCGGCTTCTTTCGGCTGAGGGCGTAGTAGATCGTGCTGCGCAAGGACTCCTTGAAGCTGCCCGGCAGCCGGTCCAGGTAGGCCTGGAGCGGGCCTTCGAGCTTCGAGCCCTTCTCGACCACCAGATGGGCGCGCAATTCCTGGCCCGGGGCGAATGCGGAAGCGGTTTCGGCGAATTGGCCGATGTTGTCGCTGTCGAAGCGACGGTTAAGTTGGCGAACGGCCGCGGCCATCATCGGCATGGGCGATCCCTTCTCGTTCCAAACGAATGGCGGGGATCAGCCGAAGGCGGGCATGCGGCCTTGGGTTCCCCAAGAAGCACGACAAAGCCA
>JAEXKM010000438.1 GCA_023445705.1 Pseudomonadota bacterium | reverse complement strand
ACCTCCCCCAAGCGGGGGAGGATCTAAAAAACAGATGCTCCCCCATTGGGGGAGCTGTCAGCCACAGGCTGACTGAGGGGGCCGCGGAGCGGTGGTTACTCCGCCGGGACGTTATCGCCGCGCTTGGCGAGCATGCGGTCGAACTCGGACCAGACGCCCTCGTTCCCGTGCCATTGGCCCTTGGTGGCGGCCTTGGAATACTCGGTCGAGCGAGCCTCGAAGAAATTGGCGTGTTCGACGCCCGAGAGCATCGACTGCAGCCAGGGAAGCGGGTTTTCCTTCACCCCGTAGACTTCGGGCAGGGCGAGCTGGCGCAGGCGCCAGTCGGCGATGAAGCGGATGTAGGCCTTGATGTCTTCCGGGGTCATGCCCTGGATCTCGCCAGCCTCGAAGGCCAGGTCGATGAACTTGTCCTCCAGACCCACCACGGTCTTGCAGCAGTCGACGATGTCGTCGCCGACGCTCTTGGTGACCGCGCCGGTCTCCTTGTTGAAGGCATGATAGAGCTTGATGATGCCTTCGCAGTGCAGGCTCTCGTCCCGGACCGACCAGGAGACGATCTGGCCCATGCCCTTCATCTTGTTATGACGCGGGAAGTTCATCAGCATCGCGAATGAAGCGAAGAGCTGCAGGCCTTCGGTGAAGCCGCCGAACATGGCGAGGGTGCGGGCGATGTCGGCGTTCGAATCGACGCCGAACCGCTGCATGTAGTCATGCTTGTCGCGCATGGCCTGGTAGTCGAGGAAGGCCGTGAACTCGCTGTCGGGCATGCCGATCGTTTCGAGCAGCAGCGCGTAGGCCGCGATGTGGATCGTCTCCATGTTGGAGAAGGCCGACAGCATCATCTTCACCTCGGTGGGTTTGAAGACGCGGCTGTAGCGTTCCATGTAGTTGTCGTTCACCTCGACATCCGATTGGGTGAAGAACCGGAAGATCTGGGTGAGGAGGTTGCGCTCCTTGTCGTTGAGCTTGGCCGCCCAATCCTTGAGGTCCTCGCCGAGCGGCACCTCTTCGGGCATCCAGTGGACCTGCTGCTGCTTCTTCCAGAAGTCATAGGCCCACGGGTAGCGGAAGGGTTTGTAGGCGAAGGAAGGGGTGAGCAGGCCGGGCTGGGTCACGGGCGCGACTTTCGAATCTGACGACCCCCAAAGTTAGCCACCGATTAGTGACAACATCTAGGGACCAATTGCGTTCCCGCCCCAACATGTTGTGAACATATGGAGGAAGCTATGGATCAGGCATGGACGCTGTTCAGCGCTCGCGGATCAGGCGCCGTGGCGGTCGAAGCCGCCCTGACGCTGGCCGGCCAGCCTTATCGGCTGGTGGACGCCTATACCTGGGACAAGCAGCATCCGGAAAGCGGCGATCAGGTGCTGGCCGCCAACCCCATGCGGCAGGTGCCGGCCCTGGTGCTGCCCGGCGGCGAGGTGATCACCGAAAGCGCGGCGATTCTGATCTGGATCGCCGAGCAGTTTCCCGATGCGCGCCTGGCGCCGCCGCCGGGCGCGCCGGAGCGGGCGCAGTTCCTGCGCTGGATGAGCTTCGTCTCTAGCGCCATCTACTCGCTCTACTGGGTGAAGGACGATCCTTCGCGGCTCGTGCCCGATCCTGCCGGGCACGAGGCCCTGACCGAGCGGACCCTGGAGCGCATCGCCGATTGCTGGCGGATGATGGGGGAGCAAGTCTCGCCGGGCGACTATGTGCTGGGCGACGAGCTGAGCGTGCTGGACCTCTATGTGGCGGTGGTCTCTCGCTTCCGGCCCCGGCGCGCGCGCTTCTATGCAGAGGCGCCGAACTTGAAGGCGGTCGTGCAGAGGGTGGACGCCGATCCGCGGCTGAGCGCGCTGTGGAAGGAGCGGATGGGGTAATATGCACCCTGAAAGGTGTCATCCCGGTTTGCGCAGCAAGACCGGGACCCATACGCGCCGCGCCTGACCAAGGCGGCGCGACCTAGCTAGCCCCGAGAAATCGGTGTTCATGGGTCCCGGTCTTCGGCCGGTGGCCGAAACCGGGATGACAACCGCTTGGCTTGGATGCTCAGCGCTCGGGCTTGATGGTGAGCGAGAAGGCGACGACCGAGTCTTCGTGCGTGCGTTCGCCGAAGATCATGTGCTCGCCCTTCACCTCACGATGGATGTAGCCGAAGGAGGTCTGCATCGGGCCCTTGCGATAGCCCACCCCGACATGGGCGTCGCCGATCAGGGCCGTGGAAGCGTCGGTGGTCCAGCCCTCGCGGTTCCAGCCGCTGTCGGTGTGAAGAACGTTCAGCCCGACCGCGCGGCCGCTGGCGGCGGCGAACAGGTACCAGCGCCCCTGGTTCCCATAGGCCCGGCCATCGCCGATGCCGATGTCGGAGAGCTTGTCGCGGGCGATGTCGTCGCGCTTCTGACCGACGGTCAGGGTGGCGCCGGCCTCGGCCTGGCCGCCGGCGTTGGACATGCCGACGCCCGTGCGCGGGGTCAGGGCGACGTCGTAGCGGCCTCCATCGAAGCGGACGGGCGCCCAGTCGCGGACCACCGCCACTTCGTAGGCGTTGGCGTCGAACTGGGCCCGGTTGTCGACCGTGGCGGGCAGGCCGGTGGGGGAGCGCATGGCCCCGCCTACCGAGACGCGAACGCTGTCGACCGCGCCCTTCTTGCTCTCGCCCAGGGTCACGGTGTCGGTACGCCAGCGGACGGGGTCGCCGCCGGCCGTGAACTGCTCGCGCTCGATCAGGTTGGAGAAGTCGTCGGATCTGGTCTTGGGGGCGTAGTCGCTGGCGCGCGCGGAAGGGGCGTATGAAGGCCCCTCTGTCCCACCGCTCAATGACTGCGCCGCAGCTCCCGTCGCTGCGGTGCATCCCAAGGCGATGGCCAGCCCAGCCAACGGCCTCATCGCGACCTCCCATGCCGCCTCGTCGAGCGGGCGGCTCAACGACATCCTTCCATGACAATGGAATGGCGCAACGGGAAAATCCGTTCCTGAGATCCGATCACGTCGGGTTTACACCCGAGCTGATCTCCAGGAGCCGGTAGCTCGCCTCGAAACGGCGAGAAAACAGTGACTTGAGCGGTTTTTGAGCGGGTCGCCCGCGCCTTTGACCGTTAAGCTGGCGCGGGCCCCTAGGGCATCGACCCTACTGGCAGGCGAGGCATTCCTCGTAGTCGGTACGCTCGGCCGGGGCGTCGATAACCATGGCGGCGCCTTCTCCGCCCGCGTGGGCGGCGCGCTGAACCGACTTGGAACGCAGGTAGTAGAGCGACTTGCAGCCGCGTTCCCAGGCCTGCCAGTGCAGCATGTGCAGGTCCCACTTATCCACGTCGCCCGGCAGGAAGACGTTCACGGACTGGGATTGGCAGATGTCCGGCGTACGGTCGGCGGCCAGTTCGATCACCCAGCGCTGATCCAGCTCGAAGGCGGTCTTGTAGACGTCCTTCTCGTCCTGGGTCAGGAAGTCCAGGTGCTGAACCGAGCCTTCGTTTTCCAGGATCGAGTCCCAGGTCGAGGGCGTGTTACGGCCCTTCTCGTCGAGCAGGCGCTCCAGGTAGGGGTTCTTCACCGCGAACGAACCCGAAAGCGTCTTGTGGGTGTAGATGTTGGCCGGGATCGGCTCGATGCCCGCCGACGTGCCGCCGCAGATGATCGAGATCGAGGCGGTCGGCGCGATAGCCAGCTTGTGCGAGAAGCGCTCCATGACGCCGCGCTCGGCGGCGTCCGGGCACGGGCCGCGCTCGGCGGCCAGGGTGCGCGAAGCTGCGTCGCACTGGCGGCGCAAGTGCTTGAAGAGGCGCATGTTCCAGGACTTCGCCAGGGCGCTTTCGAACGGCACGTTCTGCATCTGCAGGAACGAGTGGAAGCCCATCAGGCCAAGACCGACCGAACGCTCGCGCTGGGCGGCGTAGACGGCGTTCTTCATGTCCGCCGGCGCGCTCTGGATGAAGTCTTCCAGGACGTTGTCGAGGAAGCGCATCACGTCCTCGATGAAGGTCGGGTGGTCGCGCCACTCCATGAACTTCTCGGCGTTGACCGAGGACAGGCAGCAGACGGCCGTCCGCTCGTGGCCCAGGTGGTCGGTGCCGGTGTGGAGCATGATCTCCGAGCACAGGTTCGACTGGCGCACCGAGAGACCGAGGTCGCGCTGATGCTGCGGCATGGCGCGGTTCACGGTGTCGGAGAAGATCAGGTAGGGCTCGCCGGTCTGCAGGCGGATCTCGAGGATCTTCTGCCACAGCGAGCGGGCGTCGACTTCGCGCAGGACCTCGTTCGTCTTGGGCGAGCGCAGGCCGAACATGGCGCCATCGCGGACAGCTTCCATGAACTCGTCGGTGATGTTGATGCCGTGGTGCAGGTTCAGGGACTTGCGGTTGAAGTCGCCCGACGGCTTACGGATTTCGAGGAACTCCTCGATCTCCGGGTGATGGATGTCCAGGTAGACCGCGGCCGAACCGCGGCGCAGGGAGCCCTGGCTGATGGCGAGGGTCAGCGAGTCCATCACGCGGATGAACGGGATGATGCCGCTGGTCTGGCCCGCGCCCTTCACCTTTTCGCCGATGGAGCGGACGCCGCCCCAGTAGGTGCCGATGCCGCCGCCGTTCGAGGCCAGGGCGACGTTCTCGTTCCAGACGCTCTGGATGCCGTCGAGCGAATCACCGACCGCGTTCAGGAAGCAGGAGATCGGCAGGCCGCGCGCCGCGCCGCCGTTGGAGAGCACCGGGGTGGCCGGCATGAACCAGAGGTTCGAGATGTAGTCGTAGACCCGTTGGGCGTGGTCGGCGTCGTCGGCATAGGCCGTCGCGACCCGCGCGAACATGTCCTGGTAGCTTTCGCCGGCCAGGAGATACCGGTCTTCCAGGGTGGTTTTACCGAACGCGGTCAGCAGGGCGTCCCGCGACCGATCGACCTCCACCTTCCGGACGAGCTGCAGTTGCGGCCGTTCGTGCCTGTCAGGCGCCGTCTGGGTCGCTTCCGAAACCGTCCGCATCACCGCTTCGCCGCTGCTCATGCCCCAAAACCCATAACTATCAGACGCTTTGCCTCCGGGACACCGCCCGGCCGTAGTCACCGCTATATCTTGTGGCTGCCCCGCCCTCGATACGCTCCATATGGGGCCACGAAGGCTAATGACTCGTCAACGGGTCAGCGCGGTTCATCCCCACCTGAATTTGGTAACGACCCGTTAACCACTCAAGCCGCGAGCCCGGCCCGCTTGAGTTTTCCACAAGGCGCCCAAGGCCCTTCCGGATCGCCGCTCACGAGTATGTGAAAACTGGCGGATCAGAAAGACGCGAGTCGTTCGCACTTGCCCAGCTTGCCAGGCGCCCCTATGCAGCCGCCGTCACTGGGGAGTAGCCGCCCGTAACTCCAGCGGGGGACACGTCAACAAACTTGCCGATGGTCGAAAGGCTTTAGGCATGGCGTGTCCGGCGAATTGCTTGGCGAGACCTTTGGCTTTCGTGCGTCGGTCCATGCGGGGTCGGCGGCGCGGAAGGCCATTGGTATGCCTCGACCCCGCCTGGACGCTTTTTTCGCATGGAAGCTCTACTCGTCTCCGCGGGACTCGTGGCGATCGCCGAGATCGGTGACAAGACCCAACTCCTGGCCATTCTGCTGGCGGCTCGGTTCCGTAAGCCCGTGCCCATCATCCTCGGGATCCTGGTGGCGACGATCGCCAACCACGCCCTTGCCGCCTTCGTCGGCGTGGCCGCGGGCGGCTTCCTGCAAGGACCGTGGATGCGCTGGGTCCTGGGCGTGGCCTTTATCGCCTTCGCCGCCTGGGCGCTGATTCCCGATAAGTTCGAAGAGGACGAAACGCCAAAGGATCGGGCCGGCGTGTTCCTGACGACCCTGGTGGCCTTCTTCTTCGTCGAGATGGGCGACAAGACCCAGGTCGCGACCGTGGCCCTGGGTGCGCAGTTCCAGAACGTGCTGCTGGTGGCGACCGGCACCACCCTGGGCATGATGCTGGCCAACGTGCCGGCCGTGATCCTGGGCGAGGCCGCAGCCACGCGCATTCCGCTGAAGTACGTCCGCTGGGCGGCGGCGGGCTGCTTCGCGGCGATCGGGGCCTGGATCCTGATCTTCGGCTGACGCCAGTGGCCGAGGGGGATGGTCCCCCTCGGCCTAGGCCAAGGCGCGCAGCGGCCAAAAGTAGGCGATGAGGGGCGTGCCGATCATCAGCACCAGGACGGTGAGCGGCGCGCCCAGCCGGGCGTAGTCGCCGAAGCGATAGCCGCCCGGCCCCATGACCAGCGTGTTGCACTGATGGCCGATAGGCGTGAGGAAGTCGCACGCCGCGCCGACCGCTACGGCCATCAGGAACGGATCGGGATTGAGGCCGAGCTGGCGGGCCATGCTGGCTCCCACCGGGGCGACGATCAGGACGGTGGCGGCGTTGTTCAGGAAGGGGGTGGCGGCCATGGCCGCGGCCATGATCGAGAACAAGGCCAGCATCGGGGCCTGGTCGCGGAATACCGATGACAGCCAGCCGCCGATCAACTCGGCGCCGCCGGTGCTCTGAATCGCCTCCGAAACCGGGATCATCGCCGCGATCAGGACGATGAGCGGCCCATCGATGGCGGCATAGGCCTCGCGCATCCGCAAGGCGCCGACGGCGATCATGGCCACGGCGGCGCCGAAGAAGGCGATCGCCACGGGGATCACCTGGAAGGCCACCAGCACCATGGCCGCGGCGAGGATGATCGCAGGGGCGAGCGCATGGCGGATGCCGCCGAGGCGCACCTCACGCTCGGCCAGGGGCAGCAGGCCCAGAGCCGACAGCGCGGTCGGAAGGCTGCGCTCGCCGCCCTGCAGGACGACCACGTCCCCGGCCTTGAAGCGGATCCTGTTCAGGTGCTGCTTGAGGCTGTAGCCCGAGCGGCTGACCGCCAGCAGGTTGACCCCATGCTGGCCGTAGAGGTCCAGTTGCTGGGCGGAATGGCCGACTAGGGTCGACTCGACGCCGACGACCGCCTCCAGGACCCTGACCTCGTCGGTAGGCTCCTCCATCACCACCGGGCGGTCGGCGCGGGTGAGCCGCAGCTTCCCGCGGTTGATGAGCTCGTCCAGGGCCTGAGGCTCGCCCTCGACCAGCAGGACGTCGCCCGGCAGGACCTTGAGATTGGGATGCGGCCGGCTGCGCTTGCGGCCCTTGCGCAGCAGCATCATCACCCTCGCCTCGCCCTGAGCCAGGGCGTGGAGATCGGCGATCCTGTTCTTCTCGAGCCGCCAGTCCTCGGGGGCCTCAACCTCGGTGAGGTAGGCGTTGGCGGCCAGGGCTTCCTCGATGTTCACCGCCGGCGCCCGATCGGTCGGCAGGATGCGGTAGCCGAAGGCCAGGAAGACGAAGCCCAGCGCAGCCAGCGCCAGGCCGACCGGCGTATAGTCGTACATGGTGAAGGGCCTGCCCAGGACCTCTTCGCGCACCTGCGAGACGATGATGTTGGGGGCAGTGCCTACTAGGGTGACCATGCCGCCGAGCATGGCGCCGAAGGCCATGGGCATGAGCAGGCGGCTAGGCGATGAGCCGGTCCGCCTGGAAATCTGCAAGGCGACCGGCATCAGGATCGCCAGGGCCCCAACATTCTTGGTCGCGGTGGAGAGGACGGTTACGGCCGCAGTCAGCACCGGGACCTGGCTGCGCTCGGTCTTCAGGCGGGGAACGAGCGGGCGCAGCACCGCCTCCACGATCCCGGATTTGGCGAAGGCCGCGCTGACCACCAGGGCCGCGGCGATGATGACGGTGATGTCGTTCGAAAAGCCGGCGAAAGCCTGCTTGGCCGGAACGACCCCGACGGCCACGCCCGCCAGCAGGGCGCACACGGCGACGACATCGTAGCGGAAACGCCCCCAGATGAAGGCGGCGATGGTGAGGGCGACGAGGCCGAAGGCCAGTCCCTGGTCGAGCGTCATCCGGACCCCAGAACGTTTGCGCGATGGGGAACGCCGGAGCTGAGCCTTGGCTGCGTCGGAAAGCAAAAGAGCCCGGCCTTTCGGCCGGGCTCTCCGCTAGTTCGGCTGATCGCCGAGATCGATATCTTAGAAGTTGATGTCGATCGTCGAACGGCGGTTCAGCGGTTCCTTCACGCCGTCGCCGGTCGGAACGGCGGGTTGCGTCTCGCCCTTCCAGTCGACTTGCAGCGTTTGTTGGCCAACACCCAGGCCCACCAGCGCGTCGGCCACGGCCTTCGCACGGCGTTCCGACAGGCGGACGTTGTAGGCGGCCGAGCCCGAGGTGTCGGTGTGGCCGACCACGATCACGCGGGTCGCGTTGCCGCTGGTCGCGTAGGTCGCAGCTTCCTGCACCAC